>JAUVBO010000072.1 GCA_030591195.1 Pseudomonadota bacterium | reverse complement strand
TCGTCTGCTCGTTGGCCGTCTGATCCGCCCGCGCCTCGAGCTTCTTGACGTAGCCATCGAACACGACCTTGATCTCATCCATCACCTTGGTCAGGCCGTCGATCGGCCGGGTCATCCCCTCGGGCACCTCCGTCAGGTCGCCCAGCCCCTTCTTGACCTCGTCGAGCAGCGGCAGGCACTTGTTGATGATCCGCCTCGGCTGGCTCTTGGGGAAGTTCGTGTAGGCCTTGGTCAACCCGTCCGTGAGCATCAGGTTGTCCTTGGCCAGTCGCACGTCGAGGTGCTTGGCGCGGACCACGCAGCGCCAGAAGTCGGCCATCGGGTTGTCGTCGACCTTGCGCCAGTCGAGGTAGAACTTGGCGATCGCCTCCTGCTTGGCCTTCTTCTGGGCGCTGCGGACGGCGAGGAAGGCGATCACGCCCACCGCCGCCAGGCCGACCACGACCCAGATCATCGCCTTCTTCCGCTTGCGCGCCGCCTGCTCGGCCATGAACTGGTTGATCTCTGCCTGTGCCGCGGCGGGATCGAGCGGCTGACCCACCGGCCCCGGCACGGCGCCCATCGCCCCATCGAGCAGGTCTCCTCCCACCGGCGCGGCACTGGGCGTTGGTGCAACCGCCGCCGGCGGCTCACCGGGCACCGGCGCCAGATCGATCGCTGGTGCAGCGGCATCGCCGGCGGCCCCGTCACGATCGAGCGCCTCGGCCAGCTGCTGACCAGCGAGGCCAGCCCCGCAGGCGAGGCAGGTGCCCGCGTTATCCGGGTTCGGGGTCTGACACTTAGGACAGGTGATCATCGTGTTGACTCCACAGAAGAAGATTGATCAGAGCTCGATCTACATCCACCAACCGCCTCAGCCCGCCTGCAAGCGGGCGAAGGTCTCGGGCCCGAAGCGGCGGATCGCCGCGACGATCCCACCCTGCTGCGCCAGCGCGGTGACCATCGGCGACAGCGGCTCGGCAGCAAACCGCGCGCCGCCTACCTCGACGGTGTTGTGCGCCAAATCGACATTGACCAGGCAGTCCTCTGCCACCGCTTCGTAGAACGCGTCGTCGCTGACCACCAAATAGGGCAGCGCCTCGTTGACCAGATTTCGCTTGTGGATGAAGGCGAAGGAGCGGGCGATCACCACCCTGATCCCCGCGCCCTGAAGCGCCCACACCGCCTGCTCGCGCGAGCTGCCCGAGCCCCAGCCGTGGTCGGCGACGACGATCGTCCGGCCCGCGGCCACGCGCTCGCCAAACTCCGGCAGGACATGCTCAAAGCAGACCTGCCCCAGGTCTCCGAGATCTGTCAGGTGACAGAACTCGCCGGGGATGATCGCGTCGGTGTCGACGTGGCTGCCGAAGCGCTGGACACGACCGCTGAGCTGCAGCTCGGCGGCCTCCGGTGCACCCTCCGAGCCATCGCCGGCCGGCGCTGCGGCGGCGACCGCGGCCTTGGCCGGTTCGGGCTCGGGCTCGCTCAGCTCCACTGCCGGCACCGGCGCGGCTGACGCCGAGCGGGCGAGCAGCCTCGCGAGCCGGTCACGGTCGACCTGCTCGAGCAGCGGCCTTGGATCGGTGATCGTCATCGACGGCGCCGAGGCTGCGACCGCCGGTCCCGAGGCGAGCCAGGCGTGGGAGCCCTTGCCCATCCGGTTGCGGAAGTTGCGATTCTGGGAGCTGAGCCAGACCTCGCCCGCTGCCGCGCGGTCGCTGGCCACGCCGAGGCACATGCTGCACCCCGGCTCGCCGATGCGGAAGCCCGCCCGCTGGTAGATCGCCAGCAGGCCCCCCTCGCGCATCCGCCCGACGATGTCGCGGTTGCCGGGCACCACCAGCCGCTTGTCCGACGGCTTGACCTCGGCCGAGCCGCCGAGCGCCTGCTCCAGGACCAGGGCACCGAGCACCAGCTCCTCCTCGGTGGTGGTGCAGGCGCCGATGAACGCGCCGTCGAGGGGCGTGCCGGCCACCACGTCGATCGACTCGACGTTGTCCGGCGAGAAAGGCTTGGCGACCTGAGGCGACAGCTGATCGAGGTCGATCCGGTGACGCGCAACGTAGGGCGCGTCAGCGTCGGCGGCGAAGTAGAGCCCGCCGCGGTAGTCTGGCTCCGCCCGCCCTTCGACAGTCGCCTTCGTGACCTCGTCGGGGGCGAAGATGCCGTTGAGCCCGCCGAACTCGGCGGTCATGTTGCTGATCGTGAACCGCATGTCGGCCGAGAACGAGCGGACCGCCTCGCCGGTGTACTCCACCGTCCGCTCGAGCGCCACGGTGTTGCGGCCGAGAGCACCGAGGGTCCTGAGGATCACGTCCTTGCCGGTGATACCAAAGGGAAGCGCGCCCTCGTACTGGATCGCGATCGCCTCGGGAACCTCGATCCAGGTCTCGCCGAGGACCATCGCCACGGTGATGTCAGCGCCGCCGAGCCCGATGGCGAAGGCGCTCATCCCGCCGTGAGAGCTGGTGTGGGAGTCCGCGCCGAGCACCAGGTCGCCCGGACGGACCAGATCACGATAGAAGGTCGTGTGCAGGATCGTCTCGTTGGCATCGTAGAAGTGACGGATCCCGCTCTCGACGGCGAAGTCGCGGCTGAGCTTGACCAGGGTCTGGGTTCGCTCGTCGCCGGCCAGCGTCACCGGATCCACCGTGTGGTCGATGGCGAGGTAAAAGTGATCCGGGTCGTGAATCTTCGGTCGACCCAGGGCGCTGTAGGTCCGGTCCATCCCGTTCCAGGCCAGCTCGCTGGCGAGGGTCCAGTCGACGCGGACACGCAGCATATCCCCGGCTTCAACCCAGGGCCGTTGGGGTGAAATCGCGTGGTGATAAAGGACCTTGCCCGTGAAGGTCATCGGACGGGCATGCTCGGCTGTCATCGACCGGGACCATAACGCCAAACGGCGTTGCCCGTCCACTGCGCCGGTGTCATTCACCTTTGTCGTCCGATCGTTAGCCAGGCCCGGGAGCCCGCGCCAGGCCCGGGAGCCCGCGTTGACAACCGATCGCCCAATCCTATAATGAGCGCTCATTTTTTCCTGGGGACTAAGGCAATGGCCAACTTCATCTTCACCTCCGAATCGGTCACCGAGGGTCATCCGGACAAGATCTGCGATCAGATCTCCGACGCGATCCTCGACGCGATCATCACCGCCGACCCCGATTGCCGCGTCGCCTGCGAGACGCTGGTCAAGACCGGCTTCGTCATCATCGCCGGCGAGATCACCACCAAGACCTATGTCGACATGCCGACCATCGTCCGCCGGACGGTGGAGGACATCGGCTACCGGAGCAGCGAGATGGGCTTCGACTTCGGCACCTGCGCGGTGCTGGCGGCGATCGAGCAGCAGAGCGGCGACATCGCCCTCGGTGTCGACGGGCACGGCGTCTACAGCAAGGAGCAGGGCGCCGGCGACCAGGGGATGATGTTCGGCTTCGCCTGCGATCAGACCCCCGAGCTGATGCCGATGCCGATCATGCTCGCCCACCGGCTGGTCCAGCGGCTCACCGAGCTGCGCAAGAGCGGCAAGCTGCCCTTCATCTGGCCCGACGGCAAGAGCCAGGTCAGCGTCCGCTACGAGGACGACAAGCCCGTCGCCGTCGACGCGGTGGTGATCTCGACCCAGCACACGCCCGACGTCACCCACGCCCAGCTCAAGGAGGCGGTGATGGAGGAGGTGGTCAAGCAGGTCGTGCCGGCGGAGATGATCGGCGAGGAGACCAAGTTCTACATCAACCCCACCGGCCGCTTCGTCGTCGGCGGGCCCCAGGGCGACAGCGGCCTCACCGGGCGCAAGATCATCGTCGACACCTACGGCGGCTGGAGCCGCCACGGCGGCGGCTGCTTCTCGGGCAAGGACCCGAGCAAGGTCGACCGCTCGGCGGCCTACTACGCCCGCTACATCGCCAAGAACATCGTCGCCGCCAAGCTGGCCACGGCCGCCGAGGTCCAGCTGGCCTACGCCATCGGCGTGGCCGAGCCGGTGTCGCTGCTGGTCCACACCTTCGGCACCAACACCGTCCCCGAGGACAAGATCGCCGCCGCCGTCCGTGAGGTCTTCGACTGCCGCCCCCGGGCGCTGATCGCGGACCTCCGCCTGCTGCGCCCGATCTACCGCCAGACCGCCGCCTACGGGCACTTCGGCCGGCAGGAGGTCCGCGAGTTCACCTGGGAGCGCACCGACAAGGTCGAGGCGCTGAAGCAGGCGATCAAGTAGCTCGCAAGCCGGATCGCAGGCGAGGCTCCTGACGACCAAGGCTCCGACGCCAGAGCGTTCGACCTGCGCGGGGATTCGTGATATTCCTGCCGCCATGGCCAACCCGACAGCGACATTCGAAACATCTCTGGGCAACTTCACCGCCGAGCTGTACGTCGACAAGATGCCGACCACGGCGGGCAACTTCATCACCCTCGCCAAGAGCGGCTTTTACGATGGGCTGCACTTTCATCGGGTGATCAACAACTTCATGATCCAGTTCGGTTGCCCCCACAGCCGCGACGCCAACAGCGCGCGGGCGGGCACCGGCAACGGCCCCGACGGCTGCATCACCGACGAGCACCCGCCAGAGGCCAAGCTCTCCAACGAGCCAGGCACACTGTCGATGGCCAACACCGGCCAGCCGAACAGCGGCAGCTGCCAGTTCTTCATCAACACCGTGCACAACCAGAACCTCGACTGGTTCTCGGGTGGTGCGTCGAAGCACCCGGTCTTCGGGCGAGTGACCGACGGGATGGACGTGGTGAAAAAGATCGAGACCACGCCCACCGGCCACGGCGACCGGCCGAAGACCCCGGTGCAGATGATCAAGATCACCGTCAACGAGTAGGGGTCGCTCCCCGCTCCGCAACGGGGCGATCCGATCGCGGGGCGAACCGATGGCGGGCGACGAGCAGATCACAGCCGAAGAGCGACCAGCCGTCGAGGCAGCGCTCGGGGCCTGGTCCCTCGCCGGACCGGACACGGTCTGCACCGCGATCACGGCCGGGCACATCAACCGCACCTTCCTGGTCGAGACCGGTGGGGCACGGCTCGTGCTCCAGCGGCTGAGCCCGATCTTCGGCCCCGAGCTCGATCAGGACATCGACGCGCTGACCCGCCAGCTCGAGGCGGCCGGCCAGACCACGCCGCGGCTGGTGCCCACCACCGAGGGTGCGCTGCACCACCACCCGGACGGCGATGGCCCCGTCTGGCGCCTGCTGACCCATGTCGCTGGCGAGACGATCGAACGGGTCGACTCGGCCGCGCGCTGCCGCGAGGCTGGCGCGCTGCTCGGGCGGTTCCACCGGGCGCTGTGGGACTTCGACCACGTCTTCCGACACCGACGGCTCGGCGTGCACGACACCGCCGCTCACCTGCGGCGGCTGGGGCTGGCGCTCGAGCGGCACGCCGGCGCCCACCGCGCCTACCCGCAGATCGAGCCCGTCGGCCTGACGATCCTCGAGCTGGCCGCCAAGCTGCGACTGCCCGAGAGCCTGCCCGAGCGCGTGGTCCACGGCGATCCGAAGATCAGCAACGTGATCTTCGCTGCCGATGGCCGAGCGCGCTGCCTGGTGGATCTCGACACCATCGGACGGATGCCCCTGGCCGTCGAGCTCGGCGACGCCCTGCGCTCGTGGTGCAGCCCCCTCGGCGAGGAGCAGCAGGGGCCCTTCGAGGTCGACTTCTACCGCGCCACCCTGACCGGCTGGACCGAGGCCATCGGCGCCCTGCCGACAGCGGCCGAGCGCGCGGCGATCCCGCCCGCCGTAGAGGTGATCGCCCTCGAGCTCGCCGCTCGCTTCTGCACCGACGCCCTCGAGGAGCGCTACTTCGGCTGGGACCGCCAGCGCTTCGCCTCGGCCACCGACCACAACCTCGCCCGCGCCCGCTCCCAGCTTCACCTCGCCCAGCAGGTCCACCAGCGAATGCCCGAGCTGACCGCCCTCTGAGCTCGGCCGCTCATTTTCTTACTGTCACGCGCGGCTCAAGGATTGAGCTGCAAACACCAGTTTGCAGCTCGAGCGGCAGCTGGACCGGCCACCACCGGTCGGTCGTATCGCGCAAAGCATTGAAATAACAACGATTCGATCAGCGCACTCGCTGGCCTGCCACTTGCTGTCATCACCCAACGTGAGCTATCGGAAACTCGAGATCATCCTGGCGCTGGCGCTCTGTGCCGCGGGCTGTGGCAGCAGCGACGGGACCGAAGACATCGTCCCTGGCGCCGACGGCTTCGTCTGGCCTGACCTGTCGCTGGAGGTGGACGGCAGCGGCCCCGCCGCTGACGCGGGGCTGCCACCAGGGACCGACAGCGGCCAGGTGGATCCACCCGAGCCCGAGGAGCCAGCCACCGAACCGCCGGCGCCACCGACACCACCGCCGACGCCGTCCGGACCGACCCGCTTCGAGCTCGCCAAGCACTGGGCGCCGGTCTGGTACCACGACACCGATGACCGCAAGTACGAGGCCGACTACTTCACCGCCTTCGACTTCGACGGCGACAAGCGCTCGGACAACAACTGGGAGAACCTCGAGACCACCAAGGCCAACCTCGGCGCGGTGATCTACTACTCGGTGGTCGAGACCAAGACCCACTGGTTCATCCTCTACGCCAACTTCCACCCGCGGGACTGGGCCAAGGACTGCACCCCCTGGAACCTCTCGCGGCCCTGCCACGAGAACGACATGGAGGGGACGATGGTGGTGGTGCGCAAGAGCAGCGCCACCTACGGGACCTTCGAGGTGCTCTACACCGAGGCCCACAACCAGCTCCACATCTACGCCAACAACCCGGCGATCATCAAGAAGAGCGGCCGACTCGAAAAGGGGATCAAGGTCACCTTCGAAGGCGGCAGCCACCCCGAGGTCTACGTCGAGTCCAAGGGCCACGGGGTCTGCGCCCTGTACCATTCCGAAGACGGCCACTGCGAGCACCCGATGGACGGGACACCGCCCTCGTTCGGCGGCGACGACGGGATCGTCTATCGCTACAAGGGCGTCGCCGAGACGCCGAGCTCGGGCAACGACCGCGACGTGGGCTACTCGCTGCGCTCGCTGCAGTACAACCTCTGGAACCGGCGCAGCGACATCTGCGACTCGGGCTGCACCTACGACAAGACCTTCACCTACGATGGAGTGACCTACCCGATGGCCTTCGACGGCGACACCTACGACGACGACAAGGCCAACCCGCCGTGGGCCTGGGACGACCCGGACGATGGCCCGGTCTACCGGGGTGACTTCTTCTTCCGCCCGGCCAAGGCGCTCGCGACCCACGTCAGCGTGCCGGGAACGATCTCGCAGACCTACCTGTTCAACCCGTTCCTGCCCTGACCCCAGAGCTCGCCACGAGTCGCGCTCAGCGCAGCAGCAGCACCGCCAGGCCGAGGCCAACGACGGCCAGGGCCACGAGGGCCACGATCCAGGCCGGGGCTCCCCCCCCCGACGGCCGGCCTCGCCCTGCACCAGCGCCGGACACCGGGCGCCGATCGTCGCTGCGGCCGCTGGAGGTCGTGGTCGTCAGGGCCTCGACCTGAGCCCCACCGGGGGGGCCGCCGCTCCCCACGTCGTCGGTGAAGAGGTGCTGGGTCTCCTCGATGATTCGCCGCACGTCCGGCGGCATCTCTTCGAGGCTACCGTACTCCTGACCGTTGACCAGATAGCGGCGGCTCGACGAGGTGCTGGTGGTGCTGCCGACCGTCACGCTGCCGTCGTCGGCACCCGTGCCGTCGCCGTTGTCGCTGTCGCTGTCGTCACAGCTCATCGTCGCTTCACTCGATCGCGCCGCGGGCGACCGGCGGTCGCTTCGCTGACATCGATCGATTATAACAGCGTCCGATGATCGTCCCAGTTACCGCCACCATCGCCGGACAGATCGCAGGCGCCGTCGCGCGGGGCGAGCGGGCAGCAGTGGCCCGCGCGCTCAACCTGCTCGAGGCCTGGCGACCGGGCGCTGGCGACACCGCCGCGGTCAGCGCCCTGCTCGCGGCGCTACCCCGCGAGCGGCTGGCGGGACACGCGATCACCGACGACGCCTGCGCTCGGCCCAGCGGACACCTGATCGGCATCACCGGCGCGCCGGGCGTCGGCAAGTCGTCGCTGGTGGCGGCGCTGGTCCGTAACCTCCGCAGCAAGGGGCAACGGATCGGCGTGCTGGCCGTCGACCCCTCCAGCCCGCTCAGCGGCGGCGCCCTGCTCGGCGACCGGGTTCGCATCGCCCGGGGCGACGAGGCCGACGATGGCCTCTTCGTCCGCTCCATCGCCTGTCGTGGCGAGCAGGGCGGGCTGTCGCCGGTGGCCTACCTGATGGTCCAGGTGCTGATCAGCGCCTTCGACCGGGTGCTGGTCGAGACCGTGGGCGTGGGACAGGGCGAGTTCGACGTCGCCCGCCTCGCCGACACCACTTGCCTGGTGCTGCAGCCCGACTCGGGCGACGCGGTGCAGTTCCTCAAGGCGGGAATCCTCGAGC
>JAUVBO010000943.1 GCA_030591195.1 Pseudomonadota bacterium | reverse complement strand
GCTGGGTCGATCAGCGACGGCCGGACGGCCACGGGTGAGGCGTCGACGGCCACCGCGCCGCCGGCGTCCCTCGATGCCGCCGCTCCGGCGCCGGACACGTCTCGCCGGATCCGGCCCCAGCCGCGCCCACGCCGGGTCGAGATCATTCCTAGCCCGAAGAAGATGACGATCTGGCTCAATGGCCGCCGCCTCGGTCCCTACGGCCCCGACCTGAGGCGGATCACACTGCCGCCCGGCGAGATCACGTTGAGCTTCCGCAACAACGCCTGCTGCTTTGACAAGGTGATCAAGGTCGGCGCCCGGCAGCGGCCGGAGACGATGCGCGTCAAGCTGCCATGGAAGCCGGGCAGGCTCCGGGTGGACGTCTCCCCTGCTGAGGTCAAGGCCGACGTGATAGTCGGCAGCCTGGTGGGCATCGCGGGACAGAGCCTGGATATCCCGATCGCCTCTTACTCGGAGAACGGGCGGCAAGAGGTTGAGGTCAAGGTCAGCGCCGTCGGGTTCGCGACCGCGACGCGCAAGGTCACGGTTCGCGCCAACACCACGACCCGGATCACGGTCGAGCTGGACAAGAGGTCACGATGATGCGCCGCCACCCGTCCGCGCTGCCCGTCCGAGGGCTGCTGCTGGTCCTGGCGACGCTGCTGGCGTCGACCAGCGCGCTCGCCAACCCGGCGGCAGACCGGCAACTGCAGGAAGCGGCTCGTTCCTACGAAAAAGGAGCGTACAAGCAAGTGATCAAGCAGGTCACGCCACTGCTCTATCCGACGATCCAGCTCTCGGTGGAGCTGAAGGTGATCAAGGCCCACAAGCTGCTGGGCATTGCCCAGGTCTTCGAGAAGAACACCGCGGCGGCGGCCAAGGAGTTCACCGCGCTGCTCTCGCTGCGCCCGGACTACCAGCTCGATTCGCTGGTCGATCCCGAGGCGGCGGTGGAGCTGTTCGAGAAGGTCAAGCGGGACAGCGCCGAGCGGCTGCGCAAGATCCGCAAGCGGATCGCGGACGATCGCCGGCGCGAGCAGGAGGCGCGCCGCCGGGCGGCCGAGCGCTTGCGCCAGGCCGCGCTGCAGACGGTCATCGAACGCAGCCGGGTCGAGCGCAGCGTCTGGGTCAACTTCATGCCCTTCGGCGCCGGCCAGTTCCAGAACGGCCACCGCACGAAGGGCTACCTGCTCCTCGGCCTGCAGGCCGCCGCCGGAGCGGTCTCCCTCGGTAGCGCGATCTACTTCCGGGCGGTCTTTTCCGGCACCATCACCAGGGGGAGCGCCGAGGAACGCGCCGCCGAGCGAACGGCCGTGACCCAGGTCGTCAGCGGGGCGCTCTTCTTCGCCGCCCTGGGTTATGGCATCATCGACGCGCTCGTGTACTACGAGCCCGAAACGATTCGAGAGCGACGGTACAAGCGGAAGATCGTATTGGCCCCGATAGCCGGTCCGGAGAGCGTCGGGGTCGGGCTGAGTGCCCGTTTTCACTGAGCCGCCCAACACCGCCCTGCCCGACTCGTATTGCATCAGTAGGAGAGACAGCGGATGCCGACACTGCGGATCTCGATCCGGGACAAGCAACCGCAGGTGCACCACCTGTACAAGAAGGTCACCTCCATCGGGCGATCACCCGACTGTGACATCGTGATCACCGATCCGGACGTGGCCGCGAGCCATTGCCACGTCCACTTCGACGGTCGCGTCTTCAAGCTGACACCGATCGCCAGCAACAAGATCTTCATCAACGGCAAGCGCCGCAAGAAGCACGATCTGACCCACCAGGACGCGGTGCGGATCGGGCAGACCGAGATGGTCTTCTCGCTCTACGACGAGCCAGTGACCACGGCGGAGGCATCGGCGACGGCGGTGGATATCTCGCCGTACCGGATGCTGTTCGAGTTCTCGAGCAAGCTCCTCGGCAAGTACGAGCTCAACGGGTTGCTCGAGACGATGATGGACTCGGTGATCTCGGTGACCAACGCCGACAAGGGCTTCCTGGTCCTCTTCGAGGACAACGCGCCGCGGATCCGGGTGGCGCGCAACCTGCGCGCCGAGAGCATCGACGACGCCGTCGACCAGCTGAGCGACTCGATCATCGCCAAGGTGATCAGGACCCGCAGTCCGCTGATTGTCAGCGACGCGCTCAACCACGACGAGTTCTCGAGCTCGAAGTCGATCCTCAAGCTCAACGTGGTCTCGGTGATGTGCGTCCCGCTGATGGACCAGGACAGCCTGCTGGGGCTGATCTATGTCGGCAACGACAACGTCGTCGAGCTGTTCGAGGAGCAGTCGCTCGAGGTCCTGACGATCTTCTCCGCCCAGGCCTCGCTGATCATCAAGAACGCGCTGCTGATCAACGCGCTGCAGCTGGACAAGGCTGTCCTCTCCGAGCGCCTCGAGCAGATGCGGTTTGGCCGAATCATCGGCAGCTGTGACGTCATGCGCGAGGTGTTCAAGAAGGTGGAGAAGGTGGCCACCACCGACATCTCGGTGCTGGTCACCGGCGAGACCGGTACTGGCAAGGAGCTGATCGCGGCGGAGGTCCACCAGCGCTCGCCACGGGACAAGGGGCCGTTCGTCACGATCAACTGCGGGGCGATCCCCGAGAACCTCCTCGAGAGCGAGCTCTTCGGCCACGTCAAAGGGGCCTTCACCGGAGCGGTGGCGAACAAGCGCGGCAAGTTCCACGCGGCCGACGGTGGGACCCTCTTCCTCGACGAGATCGGCGAGCTGCCGATGCAGC
>JAUVBO010000174.1 GCA_030591195.1 Pseudomonadota bacterium | reverse complement strand
CGCACCATCGGCACAGCGCACCACGTTGCGGGGATCGAGGTCGCCATGCACCAGCCCTCGTTCGTGGGCGTGCTGTAGCCCGGCGCAGACCTGTTGCACCGCATGGGCCGCCTCCTCCACCGACAACTCGCGAGGCTGGAGGCCGTCAAGCGCGCGCCCATCGACGTACTCCATCGCGAGGAAGTAGCGATCGTCAACCCGACCGAAGTCATAGGTCTTGACGATGTTGGTGTGGTCGAGCAGCGCGAGCTGCTTGGCCTGGTCGACGAAGGCCCGAACGAAGTGCTGCTCGGTGGCGAGCGCCGGCAAGATCCGCTTGATCGCGATCTGCCGCTGGAATCCTCCGACCCCGTGGAGCATCGCACGGTGAACCGTGGCGATGTTGCCCCGACCGAGCTCCTCGAGGAGCTGGAACTTGCCGAACCTGACCGCCGCCGCTTGCAAGGCGCCCCCCCCAAAACTGCCGAGCCTGCTCGATCAAGCCACAGGTGAGGCGATCTGGCAAGCTGTTGCGCTGCACAACCGCGAGGCGAGCAGCCCCCGAAGGTGGTCGAGCAACAGGCTCTGGCCAGCGAGGTCGCGGCGGCGATCGCCGGCAGCAGCGGGCGGGGGCGGGTGGCCGAGCCGGTCGCAGAGCCCCGCGATGGCGACGAAGCTGTCCTGGTCGGGGTAGCCGTGGTCGCGCAGGTGGTGCAGCAGCCTCAGGGTCTTGAGGCCGTCGAACCAGCGCTGCAGCTGGGCCACGAGCTGCCGTCGATCGGGCGCGTTGCGCGCCAGCGCGGGCAGCACCCGCCGCAGACCGGCGATGACGAGGAACCGCTCGAGCTGCGGCTCGAGCTCCCGGGCTCGAGCGAGCAGGTCAGCGACGCGGGTCTGGCGGTCGCAACCCGCCAGCAGTCGATTGAGCTCGCCGAGCAAGACGTAGCTCTCCATGGCATGAACCCGCCAGTGGTCCTCATCCGCGCTCCGCGCGAGGAAGCACTCGACCCGGGGCCCGGTGCCAAAAGGCACCCGCTTCGACGGGCGAGAGGAGGGAAACACGGTCGTGCCTTCCACCCGCGACAGCGGACCGGTCTTGGCCAGCTGCTGGAGGAAGTAGAAGTCCTCCCCCGCCCGGCGACGGTTCATTCCCGAGACGGCCGCGTAGGCCTCGGCCGAGCAGGCGATCGTCGACCCGAGCGCGACGAACGCGTAGGGCGATCGGGCCAGGCGCAGGCCGAGCTCGTGGTGGCGCAGGTAGAGCTCGTAGCAGCCGATGGCGGCCCGCTGAAGCTCGTTGCCCTCGCGACGGTGGGTGAAGTCGATCCGCGCGGCCCAGGGCTCCGGGCTGCGAGCAAAATGGTCGCGCACGGCGCCGAGGTAGCTGGCGTCGACGCGGGTGTCGCCATCGAGGCAGACCAGCGTCGGGTTCTTGGCCCCTGCTCGCACGAGCGCACCCAGGGCCAGATCGAGCCCGATCTTCCGCGCCAGGCCAACCCCTTCCCCCACCGGCAGCTCGCGACCTCTCGAGCTGGCGTCGACATCAGCCAGCCGTAGGCCGCCGATGCCCCGCTGGCGCAGCGCGGCGAGGGTCCGCTGGTTGTCTTCGACCTGGGCGCCCGCCGCGCCCTCGACGTTGTTCACCACGCAAACCACCAGTGTCCGTCGCAGCTCGCGCTCGGGGTTCGCCGCCAGGCTGGCGAGGGTCGCCGCCAGCTCCCGCTCCTCGGCGAGCGCCGGGATGACCACCGCGAGATCTTCCCCATCGAGATCTCCCCCGGCGAGACCCTCGAGCGACCAGCGGCGCTCGGCCCGCCGCGCCAGGTACCGACGGACCCTGCTCACGGCAGCCGCTCCCGCACCAGCTGCTCCGCTCGGGGGAGATCGGTCCCCTCGAGCCAGACGATCGGCGCCTTGCGCTCCATCCGCCGAAACCAGGTCTCCTGCCGCTTGGCGAAGGCGCAGATCGCCGCGTGGAGCTTCTGCGTCAGGTCATTGCGGTTGCGGATCTCGCGGTCGAGGTACTGGCAGACGAAACGGTACTCGAGACCGAAGAAGTGCAGCTTCTGCCGACTGACGCCCCGGGCGAGCAGCCCCTCGACCTCCTCGATCAGTCCCCCGGCGAGCCGCTCGCGCAGCCGCCGCATGATGCGCTGCCTCAGCTGCGGCCGCGGCAACCGAACACCCAGCAGCAGCGCCCGCACCTCCGGGGACGGCAGCGGCGACCCGCCTCCCGACCCGCGGTGCTCCCAGGTGGCGATCTCGATCGCACGGATCGTCCGACGCCGATCCAGCAGGTCGGTGGTGTTGTGTTGCAGCGGCCGGAGCGCCGCCAGCCGGGCAGCGAGCGCGACGTCGTCAAGCGCCGCGAGCTCGGCACGCAGGCCCGGGTCCTCGGGCGCCTCGACCATCCGGTAGCTCCGGAGCACAGCCTCGAGGTAGAGCCCGGTGCCACCGACCACCACCGGCAGCTTGCCACGCCCGGACAGCTGCTCGAACACCTGGTGAAAGCAGCGCTGGAACTGGTAGACCGAGAACTCGTCGTCCACGGGATCCACGACGTCGATCAGGTGATACGGGACCTCGACTCCCTCGACGACGTACTCGGCGAGATCCTTGCCGGCGCCGATGTCGAGCCCCCGGTAGACCTGGCGCGAGTCGGCCGAGACCACCTCGCCGTCAAAGGTCCGCGCCAGGTGCACACCAAGCCGGGTCTTGCCCGTGGCCGTCGGCCCGAGCACCACCACCGCGTTGACCGGCCTCTCGGGGATCGTCATCGCTTCAGCCATCTCCAGCGCTCGCCTTGGCAACGCCACGACGAGCGTGTGATACTAACCGCTGGCTCCATCCCGAAGCATCTGATGCTGCATCATCTCTATACCCTCACACCCCCGCACGAGGAAGAGGGCGAACAGCCCGAGGCGCCCTCTTCCTCCGCAGCGTCCTCGCTCGATGACGAGGCGTCCCCATCCGCTGACGCGCGCTCTCCTTGGCACCTGGCCGTGGCTCCCGGCGGAGAGCGCGTCGGGATCGCCAGCGAGGATCTGCTCGAGGTCTTCGACACCACCCGTCCCACCGCCTGGCCGCTCTGTCGCTTCCGGCTGCCGGTGCCGTCCAACGTCGGCCGGGTGGGCGTACACCCGTCGGGAGCCTCGATCGTGATCGCCGACCGAGGGTCCGTCTGGGCGCTCAGCCGGAAAGTGGGAGATCCCTCGTTCGCGGCCTCGGTGGCCAGCGACTGGGGAGCAGCCCAGGCGATCAGCTTCGACCCCGCCGGAGATGTGGTCTGGGCCAGCTTCGCCGAGGGCGACAAGCATCACGTCTGCGCCCTCGACTGGGCCACGCGGACGCTGGGGATCTACGGCTCGTTGGCCCTCGACGGCATCGACGGGGCGACCCATCAGCTGCTGTTTCCCCCGGGCCGGCCGGAGCTGATCGCCATCGCCCTGTATCACCCCGAGCGGGGCTCGGTGCTGCGACTGATCGCCAACCGCGGGGACAAGCTCGAAGTGGTGGACGACGGGCCGCGCTTCGCTGGACAGCTCAACAGCGAGCCGACCTTCGTCGCCGGCATCTCGCCCGATGGCACACGCCTGGCGACCATCCGCCCTCACCGGATCGAGCACTGGAGCTGGGGCGATCGAGACTCCCTCGGCAGCCTCGAGCTCGAGCAGGGCCTGACCTTCGATCCGAGCGCCTGCTTCGTCGGGGAGCACCTGGTGGCGCTGCTGCGGGCCAGCGCCGACAGCAGCCACCGGCTGACCGTCTTCGATCGCCGGCTCGCCCTGCAGACGAACTTCACCCATCGCCCGAACGGAGCGCCCCAGGCGCTCCTCGGCGTCCGCGCGCTGGCCGGTGACCGGCTGCTGCTGGTGGGTGATCAGCGCGCAGGGCTCTTCCAGCTGCGCGCGGAAGCGGTGACTGAGACGGTCACTTGACCGTGGCGAAGGCGCGATCCTCCTCGCGCCAGGCGGGCGCCGCGCCGATCGCCGCGAGCACCTGGTCCACCTCGTCGACCACCGACCAGAGATCGCGATGGCGAGGATCCATGAACCCCTCGTCGACCGCGCGCCCGAGCATCCGCAGCAGCGGATCGTAGTAGCCGCGGGCGTTGACCAGCACGATCGCGCCAAGGTAGAGGCCGAGCCGCTTGAGGGTCATCGCCTCGAGCAGCTCCTCGAGAGTGCCCGAACCACCGGGCAGCGCGACCACCGCGTCGGTACCGGCGATCATCTCCCGCTTGCGCAGGAGCATGTCGTCGACCAGCCGCAGCTCGCTCAAGCCCGGGTGGGCGAGCTCGAGATCCTGCATGAAGCGGGGCAAGATGCCGACGACCCGGCCGCCGCGCCCGAGGGCTCCGTCAGCCACCTCACCCATCGACCCGTGGCGACAGCCACCATAGACGATGGCCACTCCGGCGTCGGCCAACAGCTGGCCGAGGCGGTGCGCCCCGCGGTGGTACTCGACGGCGATGCGCGCGCTCGAAGAACAGTAGACGCAGACTCGGTCGATCCGACGCTTGTCGTTCACGTCAACTAGCGGTGCTTCCAGACCGGCTTGCGCCGCTCGACGAAGGCGCGTAGGCCCTCCGCTGGATCTTGCTTGGACATCAGCCCCTCGAGGTAGAGCTTCTCCAGCTGCGGCAGCTCCTCCTCGAGGGCCCGCGCCATCGGGCGCCGCACGGCCTGCCAGCCGTACCGCAGCGCCACCGCCGACTTCGGCGCGAGATGCTCGGCGAAGAAGGCCTGCAACATCGCCTCGGGATCATCGCCGCAGCGATCGGCGAGCCCCCACTGCGCGGCGGTCTCGGCGTCGACGCTCTCGCCGGTGAGGACCATCCGCGTCGCGCGGGCCCCACCGATACGCCAGGGCAAGCCGAGCGAGCCGATCGGCGGAAACACCGCGAGCTTGGTCTCCGGAACGCCGAACTGGGCGCTCGCGTCGCAGAGCACCGTCCCGCACCAGAGGGCGATCTCGAGGCCACCGCCGAGACACTGCCCGCGGACCAGCGCCGCGGTGGGCACGGCGAGGGCTTCGAGCTCGCGGAACAGCGCGTGCAGCTCCGGGAGCATCTCGGCCACCTGCTCGGGGAGATGCTCTTCCACCGAGGCACCGAAGCTGAAGTGCTTGCCCTCGCCCTCGAAGACGATGATCTTGACCCGGGGCTCGTCGGCGATCCGCTTCAGCTCCTCGCGGATCGCGCCGACCATCGCCCGGTCGATGATGTTCGCCTTCGGACGGGCTAAGACCAGCCGCGCCAGCTCGCCGTCATGCTCGCGGCTACAGCGAAGTGGTGACTCGCTCATCACCTCACCTCCATTCTATTTCACCATCGTGCGCGGATGCACCGCCTGGATCAGCTCCTCGCCCCACTTCTCGCCGGCAGCCAGCCGTCGCCGCAGCTCGGGGAAGTTGATCTCGCGCACCCGGCCGACGCCCTCGTTGAAGGCGCGGAAGCCGGCGTTGCCCTCGGTCATCATGTTCAGCGAGAGCCAGGCGCGGTTCTGCTCGCGGCTGCTGTCCCATTGCTTCAGCTTGTGAGCGCGCACCGTCTCGAGGGTCTTGGTCAGGCAGTCGGGCATCACCATCAGCAGCTTGGTGCCAAAGGCGTCGACGGTCTGGTCGAGCAGTGAGAGGTCGACAGCCCCTTGCTTGAGCAGCGCCTTGCCGGCCTTGAGGTCGTCGCCGGTCTTCGACTCGCCGTGGCGCAGCCGGCCCCAGTCGTCGACGCTGTTGTCGGTGTAGACCAACGGATTGGGCACCCACTTGCCGTCGACCTTGAGGCCCGGCACCACGTCGGTGATCAAGCCCAGGTGGTGGGCCTTATGGGCGCTCCAGGGCTCGCAGACCGTGCAGGAGAACATCGCCCGCTCGACGCCGACGTAGAGCGGGAGGAAGTCGGAGCTCCCGCCCACCGGCGCGCTGCCGTGTTTCGGGCCAGCCTGGCCGAAGCGCGCCAGGTCCTGCGAGATGGTGAAGTCGCAGGCCATACCGATCTCCTGGCCCCCGGCGATCCGCATCCCGTTGACCCGGCAGATCACCGGCTTGTCACAGTGGAGGATCGTCGTGACCATGTCGTTGAACAGCCGCATGTACTGGCGGTACTCGTGAGGCCGGGTGGCATAGTACTCGGCGTATTCTTTGGTGTTGCCGCCGGTGCAGAAGGCGCGATCACCGGCGCCGGTGAAGATCACCGCGACGCAGGCCCGTTCGTTGGAGGCCTGGCGGAAGGCGAAGATCACCTGCTTGACCATGTCGGTGGTGTACGAATTGAACTGATCCGGGTTGTTCAGGGTGATCCAGGTGTTGTGCAGCCCCTCGGCGGGGGTACCGTCCGGCTTGAGCACCGGCTTGTTCTCGAAGAGGATCTCGGTGAAATCGACGCTTGCCAGGTCGTGGTTTTTCCATTCCATCACAAATTCTCTCCTTCGGCGGCGGCCGATGCGAAACCCCGGGCCGGGG
>JAUVBO010000726.1 GCA_030591195.1 Pseudomonadota bacterium | reverse complement strand
GCAGTTGTCCCTCGCGATCACCGCGACCCCGCCCGTCGTGATCGTCCTGCCGGAGAGCTTGAGCTCCTGGTTGTCCTTGCAGACGATCGGGCCAGCGGCAGCCACGCCAGCGCTCACCGCCAGCAGGGCCACCGAAGCGACGGCATGACACACGAAGTCCAATACGGCACTACGGTTCTTCATTCGGTATCTCCTGTCGGTTGGCGCCCGCGAACCCCCAATGCTCGTGGGCAGCCTGTTCGACGGTGAACAGTAGTCGAGGATTCAATTCGGGGAAGAGACGGTCAACACGGAGGCCGGCAAGATGCCGGCCTCCATCCCTCGAGACACGAGTCAACCCGCGAGGATCGCCTCAGCCTCGGCGCGGTCGCTGTCCATCACGTAATCGATCTTCGACAGGTCGGCCGCCTCGTGGGTCAGCGCGGCGATGTCGTCACGGGTGATGTGCTCGAGGCCGAACTTGCGTGCGCCGCACATCAGCTGGCGCAGACCCTGGGCCAGCCGCTCGTAGTAGGTGTAGAGGCCGAGGGCCCCGGTCGGGATCTCGTCGAACTTGTCGCCGTACTCGTTGCGCAGGTGGGCCGCGGTGACGAAGATCTCGTCCTTGGTCCGGCCGAAGCGCTCGACGTAGACCGGCACGTCGTTCTCGTTGATCCGCCGGCCGATGGTCTTGCCGACCATCGCCGCGGCGATCGGACCGCGGGCCATGCCGATCAGCTTGACGAAGGGAGCGCCCATGGAAAGCCCCTTGAAGATCTGGTCCTCGAAGGTGAAGCCACCGGCCAGGGCCATGGCCGGCAGGTGCTCGCCCCGACCCTGGAGCTGCGTGGCGTACTGGTAGAGCAGCGTGTAGAGCTCCACCGGCGGGATGCCCCACTCGTTCATCATCCGCCAGGGGCTCATGCCGGTGCCGCCGCCCGCCGCGTCGACGGTCAGCAGGTCGATCTTGTACTTCGAGGCGAACTTGATCGCGCGGGCCAGGTCGGCCGGCCGATAGCAGCCGGTCTTGAGGAAGAGGTACTTGGCGCCGGCCTTGCGCAGCTCATCGACGCGCGAGGCGAAGCCTTCCTCGGTGACCATCCCGAGGCGCGAGTGGCGCTCGAACTCGCGGAACGCGCCGCGCTTGAAGGCGGCGATCACGTGGGCGTCGTGCGGGTTGGGCAGCACCACATAGCCGCGGTCGTAGAGCAGTTGGGCCTTCTTCAGGTCCTTGATCTTGACCTCGCCGCCGATGTTCTTGGCGCCCTGGCCCCA
Organism: Pseudomonadota bacterium; assembly: GCA_030591195.1. Next base: position 2,105 of record JAUVBO010000726.1, on the reverse strand, counting down.
CTTGAGCTCGACGATCTCGACCCCGAGCTTCTCGATCGCGAACTCCTGCACGCCGAGGCGGGTGTCCTCGACGTTGGCCTGGACGATGATCGCGCCGTAGCCGTCACGCTGCCAGTCCTTGTAGAGCTTGATCCGCCGCTCGAGGTCCGGCGCGCTGACCACCCGGCCCTTGTCGAGCTTGGCGTCGACGTCCATGCCGACGACGTTCTCGCCGATGGTCAGCCCCGTGCCAGACATCGCCGAGCCGATCGCCAGGCCCTCCCAGTTGTTCTTGGCGACGTTGGTCGAGCCGATGCCGGGGATGATCCACGGCAGGCGGAACTTGATCCCTCCGTCGTGGCCGTACCTCACCTCGAGGTCGACGTTGGGGAAGATCGCCTTGTCGCTGTCGGCCTCGATGCCGTGGGCACCGACCGCGGTGCCGAGGATGGTGAAGTGGCCCAGGTCCACCGGGTAGGCCTTCTCGGACGCGGTGGTGATCACGCCGAACGGCTGGGGATAGATCACCTCGTGCCCGCGATAGGCGCTCTTGCCGATCTCGCACATGCCGATGCACCCATCGACGCAGGTGACGCACATGCCCGAGTTCGGCACTACCGAACCCTCGGTGCGGTTCTTTGTGAGGGTTGCTGCCGTGGCGTTCACTCTGGAGAATGGCATGGTTCGAAACTCTCTTTCTCTCTACCGGCTCCGGTATATCCGTTCAGTTTTGTTGCGTTTTGTGGGCTATTCTTCGATCTCACAGGCGACACACGGCGCCATGTAGCACATCATCTCGGCGTACTGATCCTTGTCGACGCACGGTGCGGCGAGGTTGGCGCAGCCACCGCAGAGCCCGTCCGGCTCGGTGTAGCTACAGCGCAGCTCACAGACCGGGCAGACGTGCATGCAACCGCCACAGAGCCGGCACTCCTCCGACTGGATGTCGAAGGGGGTGCCGACGCTGCGCGCCTGGCCGCGACCGCGGAAGCCGATCGCCTTGGCCTGCATCTGCTCGTCACACATCCGCACGCAGCGGCCGCAGAGGATGCACTCCTCGTGCTCCTGCTTGAAGCGCTGCTGCTTGACCTCGTGGGCCGAGGCGAGGCACTGGATCGTCTTGCTCTGCGGACAGGACGCTACCAGCAGCTCGAGGATCATCCGCCGCGCCCGGACCACCCGCCGCGAGGCCGTGCGAACCGCCAACCCCGGCTCGACGCGGTAGGTGCACGACGTCACCAGCCGCGTGCGAGCGCCCTCGCCGATCTCGACCACGCAGAGGCGGCAGGCGCCGTAGGGCGTCAGACCCTCCATGTGGCAGAGGGTCGGGATCGGGAACCCGAGGAACTGGGCGCCCTCGAGCACCGTCATCCCGTGGTCGACCTCGACATCGAGACCATTGATCTTCAGCTCAACTGTCACGAGAGACCTCCGCTAACGCGCGCACCGTCTGACTGCTCGTCCTCGAGCTCGCGCGGCTTGGTGAAGTCCAGATCACAGCGCAGGCAGCGACGCGCCTCGCACCTCGCCGTCTGCTCGTCGAACGCCCCCTCGACCTCGACGAAGCTGGCGAGGCGCTCGGTCACGGCGACGGTGGGCAACGCCGCCCGGCCAGACTCGGTCGGATCAGCCGTCGCGACGTAGACCCGCGGGATCTCGACCTTGGCCGTCTTGCGCAGCACCTCGCCGCGGATGAAGCGGTCGATGGTCTTGGCGACCTTCCTGCCCGCGGCGATCGCCTCGACCACCGTGTTGGGGCCGGTGACCGCGTCGCCGCCGGCAAAGACGCCCTCGCGCGAGCAGGCCAGGGTGTGCTCGTCCGCAGCGATCCAGGCCCCGCGCTCGACGGTCACGCCGTTCACCGCCTCGGGCGGCATCGCCCCCATCTGCTCGCCGATGGCGACGATCAGCGTGTCGAGCGGGATCTTGCGGACGCTGCCCTGCCGCGGCACCGGGCGACGGCGGCCGCTGTCGTCGAGGGCGCCGAGGTCGTTCTCGATCACCTCTAGCGCAACCATCTTGCCGCCCTGGGCCTGCACCGCCACCGGCGAGACGAGCAGCTCGAGCTCGATCCCCTCGTGGATCGCCTCCTCGATCTCGGCCGGGAAGGCGGGCATCTCGTCGCG
>JAUVBO010000178.1 GCA_030591195.1 Pseudomonadota bacterium | reverse complement strand
CCGACGCCCTGCTGACGCTGGCTGACCGGATGTTCAACCAGGCACCGCGACGCCTGCGCTGCCTCGAGCGCGGCCGCATCGCGCTACGCAAGGCGCGCCGACAACTACTCGTCGGCAAGGGGAACAACACCCACCGCGATGCGTTCGAAGCCCGCTGGCGTCTGGCCTGGGTCGCGTTCTTGCTGGCCGAGGTCCTGCCGGCCAAGGACCAGCGCTTGAGCCTGATCCGCGAGGGCATCGCCGAGAGCGAAAAGGCGATCGAGGCCCACCCGCGGCGCGCCGAGGGGCACTACTACCTCGCGGTCAACCTCGGCAAGCTCGCCGAGATCTCGGGGGATGTGACCCTGATCAAGCGCGCCGTCGCCGCCGCCGAGCGAGCGGCGCGGATCGCCCCGCGGTTTGACCGCGGCGGGCCGCTGATCTTCCTCGGCAAGGTCTACCTCACCGCCCCGCCCTGGCCGGTGAGCGTCGGCAACCCGGAGCGGGCGATCGGCTACCTCGAGCGGGCCCTGCGCCTCGCTCCCCGGCCGTTGACCCGGCTGTTCCTCGGCCAGGCCTACTACGAGGACGAACAGTACGAACGGGCCCGCAAGCACCTCGAGCGGGCGATCGAGCAGGCCTCGCAGCTCGCCCCTCGCTGGCGTCGCGAGGCCGACACCTACCTGCACCGCGTGCGCGAGGAGTCGCCCTGATGATGCGTCGGCTGGCGCAGGCGATGGTCAACCGCAACGTCGCCTGGGCGGTGGTGCTGCTGGTGCTGCTGGGTGCCGGCGGCGGCCTGCTGCTGTCAACCGAGCTCGAGCACGAGGACGACCTGCTCGCCTTCTTGCCCGCCACCGATCCCGACGTCGAGCTCTTCCACCGCCTCAACAAGCGCTTCGGTGGGCTCGACGTGGCGCTGGTCGGCATCGATGCCGATGACGTCTTCTCCTCCCAGACCCTGTCGCGGCTGATGCAGCTGACCCGCGAGCTCGAGGACACTCCTGGCCTCGACCGGGTGCTGTCGCTGACCAACATCGTCGACTTCACCCCCGACCAGGTCCGCGGCGGGATCATCACCGGCCCGCTGATCTCGCGCGCGCCGCGGGACGAGGCCGACCGCCTGGCGATCCGCGCCAAGGTGCTCTCGCGCGACCACGTGATCGGCAACCTGGTCGACGCCGAGGGCAAGGCGGCGCTGGTCTACTGCTTCCTCGCTCACGGCAGCGACACCAAGGAGGTTGCGGCCCGGATCCGCACCGTCGCCCGCTCGATCTTCCCCGCGCCCCAGCCGCTCTACTGGGGCGGCGGGCCGTTCATCTCGACCTACATCTACAACAGCACCCAGCGCGACATGCGCCGGCTGACGCCCTGGGCGGTGCTGGCGATGGTGATGGTGATGATGATCGCCTTCCGCGACTTCCGCGGCACCTGCCTCGCCCTGCTGTCGACCAGCTTCGGCATCATCTTCTCGCTCGCCCTGATGGTGCTCTGCGAGGTGAAGATCAACATCGCGCTGAGTGCGATGCCGGTGATCCTCTTCGCCGTCGGCAGCGCCTACGGAATCCACATCCTCGCCCGCTACTACGCCCTGGTGCGCACCATGGCGCCCGACGTGGCCCTGCGCCGGACCCTCGAGACCACCGGGCTGACGGTGCTCGCCGCCGGGCTGACTACCGTGGTCAGCCTGTTGTCGTTCGTGACGATGGACCTGCTGCCGATGCGCACCTTCGGCCTCTTCACCGCCATCGGCGTGCTGGCGACGCTGATCCTCGCGCTGACCTTCATCCCGGCGGTGATCCGGCTGGCGCGGCTCAAGGGCCACGGCGCGTCGAGAAGTCGCGAGGACACCGGCAGTCCGCGCCTGCTCGAGCGGTTGATCGCGTTTCCCCTGCGTCGCCGGGCTCTGGTGGGCGGCGTTGTCGGCCTCCTCACCGCCGCCGGCGCGGCGCTGACGCTCACCGTCAGCGCCCAGATCGAAATGTCGACGATGTTCTCCCGCGGCAGCCCTCCCGATCGCTCCGAGCGCTTCATGGCCCAGCGGTTCGGCGGCTCCCAGTTCCTCTGGATCCACGCCGCCGGCGACATGACCAGCCCTGAGGTGCTCAGGGAGGTGCAGTGGATCGCCGACGGCGTGTCGCGAATCGACCACATCGCCTCGACGATCCACGTCGGCGACGCGCTGAGCCGGGCCAACGAAGCGATGGAGGGGTTGCGCCGGATACCCGACACGACGGCCAAGGTCAAGCTGCTCTACGCGATGATGAGCGGCGACGCGTCGGTGCGGCAGCTCGTCTCCCGAGACCGCCGCCACGCGCTGATCCAGGTCAAGGTCAACGACAGCAGCGCCGAGGTGCGCGAGGAGCTGCTCGCCGGGGTGGAAGGCTGGCTCGCGGGGCACACCGCCCCCCGCTACCAGCGGCTCCCGCGCCAGGACCGCCGCGCCGGCGATCGCGTCCGCCTGATGGTCACCGCTCGGATCTTGGCGGCAGCTCATGCCCTCGGCTCGCCGCGGTCGTCGCTGGTGGCGAACGAGCAACGCCTGGCGACGGCTGTCAGCCAGCTGGCCCGCGCCGGCCAGCTGGTGCGTGGCGCCGCCCGGCAACCGGCCGTGCGCCAGCAGGTCGTTGCCGAGCTCCGCCGCTTCCTGCGCTCGGAAGAGTCCGCGGTGACCCTGGCGGCAGCCGTCGATGACGACGACCAGGCGTTGAGGATCGCCCGGGCGGTGGCGGCCCTCGGGCCCGACCCCGACGACGCGCCCCTGCGCCGGGCGATCGCCAGCGGGCTTGGCGAGGCGCCTGAGCAGCAGGCGATCGACGATCTGCTGATCTCCCTCGGCACGCCGATCGACGAGACCTGGAAGCGGGCCGCCTCCACCGCCGAGGCCCAGCGACTGATCGCCCTCGCCGGGCTCACGGCCCGGGCCACCCGTCGGATGCCCGACGCGGCCGAGGCGCGCAGCCAGCTGGTCGCCCGCGTGGCGAACGCCCTGCTCGAGCTCGAGGCCGAGCCGGTGCTGGTCCCGCTCGACGCGGGCGTCAAAGTCGCCGCGGCGAGGCCGGCGCCGGGACGGGACACGACCGCGACCGCGGTGGCCCTGACCGTGAACGTCAACGGGTTGCCGGTGCTCCACCGAGCACTGTCGAACAGCGCCCTGCGCAACCAGATCAAGAGCCTCAGCGCCGCGCTGTTGCCGGTGATCGTGATCATGGCGCTGCTGTTCCGCTCGCTCCGCACCGGGCTGCTGGTGGCCAGCCCGACGCTGCTCACCCTGCTGCTGATCTACGGCGGCATGGGCCTGTTCGGCGTCCGGCTCGACATCGGCACCGCGATGCTCGCCTGCATCATCCTCGGCGCCGGCGTCGACTACGCCGTGCATCTGGTGGCGGGCTGGCAGAGCAGGGACGGCTCCCTCGCCGACGCGGCCCGGCGGGCCGCCCGCCACACCGGCGTCGCGATCTGGACCAACGCGGTGATGGTCGCCATCGGCTTCGGCGTGCTGACTCTCGGCGAGGCCAAGCCGCTGAAGAACGTCGGCGGGCTCACCGCGGGCGCGATGCTGGTCGCCGCCGCCGCGACCTTCTTGTTGATCCCGGTGCTCGCCCGGCGGCGGAGCTACGCCCTCGGCTCCGTCGACCCCCACAGCGAGGACCACGAGCAAGCCGAGGACGTCGAGGACGGCTTGACCCAGCCCTCCTCGGCCGCCGGCCGGCCGGACTAGAACACGGAGAGAGACTTGACCCCTAATCGCCGCTACACCTTGCCCCTCGCCGCGGCGCTGCTCGGCGCCGCCCTCACGCTGCTGCCTCGCGGCGCCCAGGCCGACGCCCGCGGCGAGAAGGTGATGAAGCTGATGGACCGAGCGCTGACCGTCGCCAAGGACCAGATCCTCGAGATGGAGATGGTGGTCGAGGATCCCGGCAAGCAACCACGTCGCCTCGGCATGATCGTCCACGTGCGGGGGACGGCCAAGCGGCGGGTGCACTTCGTCTCGCCCGGCGACGTCAAGGGCCTCAAGTTGCTGACCATCTCGCGCGAGCAGATGTACACCTACCTGCCGGCCTACCGGAAGGTGCGACGGATCGCCAGCCACGTCCGGGCCCAGACGAGCTTCGGCGCCGACTTCAACTACGACGACATGGCGACGGTGGTCTACGGGCCGATCTACCAGCCGCGCTTCGTCTCCGAGACCAAGACCCACTGGACCATCGACGGCACGCGGCGACCGAAGGCGGCGTCGCCCTACGCGCGTCTCCGGGTCCGCGTCCGCAAGGACCTCCAGTTGCCCGACCGGATCTGGTTCTTCAACGCCAAGGGCGCGAAGATCAAGACCGAGGTCCGCAGCGACTACAGCTGCGAGCAGCACGGCAAGACGAAGGTTTGCGGCGCCGGGCTGATGCACATGGTCAGCCACACGCGCAACGAGCACTGGACGAAAATCGTACGCAACTCGTGGAAAATCAACACCGACTTCTCCGAGAAGATCTTCAGCCTCCGCCGGCTTCAGCGCGGCAGGTAAGGCGCGCCCAACGCCACCCTCGTTCCTTTCTCTAGCCGCCCTGATGGTGGCGACCGTGGATCAGAGCGATGACCAAGACGGTATTCCTGACGACCACCCTGTTGCTGCTCACCAGTGTCCGGGCCCGTGCCGAGGTCGACTGGCAATGGAGCGGCAAGCTGCAGACCGACCTGCGCTTGCGCCTCAACGAAAAGCAGGCCGGCTCGCCCTACGCGCCGCTCGAGCTGCCTCGCGGCGTCTCGCGTAACGAGAACCTCGCCAAGCTTCGGCTCGAGGTCGATGCTGGCGACTTCTTCGGCGTGGCCGACGTGAACTTCGTCTGGGTTGGCATCCAGCGAGACGTCAACGACATCAACGACCTCTTCCTGCGGGACAAGGTCGCCCCTTACTACCTCGAGGCCCACGCGCTCTACATCGAGGCCTCGGACCTGCTGCTCGACGGGCTCGACCTGCGGGTCGGCCTGCAGAAGGTCGCCTGGGGCAAGGGCGACCAGTTCAACCCGACCAACACCCTCAACCCGAACGACCTCGAGGACACCCTGCTCTTCGGCGAGCAGATCGCCAACGCGATGGTGCGCCTCGACTACAACCCGAAGGGCAACTGGACCCTCTCCGCCGTGCTGGTGCCGGTCTTCAAGCCGGCCCAGCTGCCGGCCACCGGCGACCTCGGCGTCGTTGCCTCCGATCGGCTGCCATTCTTCGACGATGCCCTGCGCCACCGGATCCACGCCGAGCAAGCCTTCGCTGCCGACCTCGGCACTCCGACGGTCGTCACCCGGGCCACGCCGGTGCTGCCCGAGGCGCGGCTGAACAACATGCAGGCGGCGGTGCGGCTCGCGGGCACCATCGCCAAGCAGGACGTCGCGCTGTCCTATTACGTCGGCCGCAACGACATTCCCCAGCCGTTCGTCAACTACAGCTTCCTCGACTCGACCCGCCGCTGTCGCACCGACGACCCCTCCGACTGCGTCTCGGGCGTGATCAACACCGAGGTCTCGCTCTACCACCCGCGAATGCAGGTGGTCGGCTTCAACGCCGCCGGCCAGGTGGACCTGCTCGGCTGGCTCTCGTCGAAGATCGAGCCGATCGGCTACCGCGTCGAGCTCGGAGTGATCTTTCCTCAGGAGTCGACGCTGATCCTGCTCCAGGAGCAGATCCTCACCCAGCCGGCCGGCGAGTACGACTACGGGCTCGGCGGCCGGCGGCCGCTGATCTTCCCCGACACGCCGTTCGCCAAGTGGGTCGTCGGCCTCGACTACACCTTCAACCGTCACCTCTACGTCAACCTCCAGTGGGTCCACGGGCTGGTCGACGAGTTCGGCGCCGGTGACTGGATCAACGAGGGCTGGGCGACGCGCGCTGGCGGCGTCGCCCCGGACGCCAACCTGCTCGGCTGCGCGCTGCTCGACGAAAAGCGCGGCGAGAAGTGCGCCGTCGAGCTGCTCCACCCGCGGATCGGCGACTACCTGGTGCTCGGCACGGACATCAAGCTGTTCGGCGACAAGCTGCTCGCGCGGCTGTTCTTGATCCTCGACCTGAGCGGGATCCACGAGGAGCGCTGGGACGAGCAGGCGAAGCAGCGCGTACGAAACCACCACGGCCTCTTCTCGGCCGAGGGCTTCTCGGCGGTGATCTTCCCCGAGCTGACCTACAACCTCGGACGCGGCTTCGAGCTGTCGGGCGGCGCCCTGGTGCAGCTTGGCAAGAGCCACACCAAGTTCGGCGACCCCGCCGCTGGGGGATCGGAGGTCTGGACCCGCGCCCGCCTCAGCTTCTGAGCACCGCCCCTCCGCCCTCGGCGTTTCAGCTTCTGGCTTCGCCCTCGTTGTCTCGGCTCTTGGCTTCGCCCTTGCCTCCCCGTTTGTCTCGGCTCTT
>JAUVBO010000260.1 GCA_030591195.1 Pseudomonadota bacterium | reverse complement strand
TCGGCTCGCGGGTCACGGCGGTAGCGCGCGGACCCTAGGGCATGTTCGCCGTCGGCACCGCCCGGGGCGGCGTGCTGGTCGACGTCGATCAGCGTACCCGGGTGCGCCTGCTGGCAGACAGCGACATTCGTCGATCCGCGCGAGCGGCCTCCCGCCCCGCGGCGTCCCGCCCCGCGGCGTCTCGCCCCGCAGCCTCCCGCCCCGCGGCGTCTCGCCCCGCAGCCCCCCCGGGGCACGACGGGCCGGTGGTCGCCCTCGACTTTTCGTCCGACGGCCGATACCTGGTCAGCATCGGTGGCCACTCGGCGATCTGGTGGGACCTCGACAAGCGGCGAATGCTGCGCCAGGTGCGCGGTCCCCACGACCTGACGGCCGTGGCCTTCGGGCCCTCGTCGTCCGCCGCGTTCTTCGCCAACAGCCGGGGACATCTCTACCGCTGGCGCCACGACCAGTCCCAGGCCGAGGCGGTCAGGGGCTTCTTCTGCCGCCCGACGCCGGTGCCGCCCGAGCGGCAGCGTCTCGACCCAGACAAGCGCTGTACGGTGGGCCACTACTCGCTGGAGGACTACAAGCAGGTCTGTCTCTACCCGGTGACCCAGCTGGTGCGTCGCGGTCAGCAGCTCGCCCGCGCTTGCCGCGAGGGCACCGTCGGGGTGATGGACCTTCGCAGCCGCCGGATCCGCTGGAGCAACCTCGCCGGCCACCTTCGAGGGCTCGCCTTCGTCGGCGACAAGCAACTGCTGTTCGGCCGGGCCGACGGCGAGCTGCGGCTGTGGGATCTTGACCAGCAGCGCGTGGTGCGCAGCCTTGTTCCTGGCGTCCGCGCTGACGCCGTGGGGAGCGATGGCGGGCTGATCGCGGCGGCGCAGGGAGCCAGGCTCCGGCTCTGGTGGCGCGAGCAGACCAAGGTGATCGGCGCGGTGACCGTGCCCCGCCGGGTGGTCTGGCTCCGGCTGAAGCGGCCGGACCTCGAGCTGCTGCTCGACGATGGCCGGCTAGTGGCCCATCAGGTCGTCCTGCAATAGGCCTCGCTCAGGCCCACTTTGTTCGTTCGGGCGAGCCGAGCGGAGCGAGGACGTTTGGGGGTGAAGCGAGGAAAACGACGCTTTTCCGAGCGAGCGGGCCTTGTGAAGGCCCCCCTTTGTTTCAGCGCAGCAGCAGCGCTACGATCGAGGCGCCGAAGGCGGCGAGGGCGCCGAAAGTCAACACCACCCAGAGCCAGCCTCGTCGGTTCACCCGCCGCTGGTCCTCGGTCGCGGCGGCAGCAGCGGCCGCCTGCTGGCTGGCGACCCGGAGCTTGTTCCGGTGCAGCATCAGGCTGCGCAGGATCGCCTGGCGCGCCGCGATGCGGGCGTCGGCGGGGACGGTGACCCGCGGGCGACCGTGGCGCACACGCTGGGCGGCATGCGAGAGGCCCGCCTGTTGCTGGGAGCAAACTGCGCAGGCCCGAACGTGACGGTCGACCACCGCCCGCTGGTCGGGCCCGAGCTCCTCGCCGAAGCACATCGCCTCGGCGGTCAAGCAGCCGCGGGCATCGAGGATGCGGATGCCGTCGCTGGTGGACAGGTTCGCGTGGTTCACGAGGGCGCTGCGCTGCCTTGCTGCAGGCAGAGGGAGACATGAGACAACCCGCTGGCGGCCATCTCGTGGACCTCTTCCACGGGGTGGCCTGTGACGTGGGCCGCCTCCGCGGGGTGCAGCCCGTGCCAGTAGATCAGGTGCAGGATCTCGCGGACCGGCGGCGCGAGGTTCTCGAGAGCCGCCTCCATCGGCTCGTCCTGGAGGCGGACCCCCGGCACGGTGTCCGGCCCGAAGACCGGGACGTAGTCGGGATCCAGCGCGTTGGGATAGGTCCGCCGATCGACCCGGTGCTGATGCATCACCGCGTTGCGGGCGATCCCGTAGATCCAGGCGCGTAGCGAAGTGTCGACCTGTTCGTTTTGTAGATCCTCGATCGCCGTCGAGAGGATCCGCTCGTAGACCCGGGTGGCCTTCGCGACGCCGACAAGTCGGGTGCAATAGCCGTACACCTCGTCCTGGAACGTCTCGAGCAACAACTGAACCGCCCGATCGACGTCGCCGCTGCGCAGGGCGGCAAGGATCACAGACTCGGCGGCAGTTTGCAGTGTTGCTGGCAACTTAGATCATCCAGACCGGTCCACCGAGCCGAGGCCCCGGTACCCGCCCTCCAGTTTCTCGTGGCGTTAATGTTACGCGCTTCGTTGCCCTCGTTCCACCGCTAATCCAAGCCCCCGGCCGGCTGATTCCCGCTCTCGACAGCGGCAGGATCTGAACAAGATTTGATCTGCATTTGCGCAGCCCGCGCGCGGCACGAGCAGCGACGCCGACACCCATGCCGAAAGGTCAGTGCGGGTATGCATCCGCGCACCTCACATCACGGGGCCACGGCCACCCGTGGGGCTTTCCTGAAGCCCGTCGGTGTGTGATAAGGTGGCCATTTGGCGGGTGATTCGACATCGGCATCACAAGGAGTCGTGACATGCCTCTCAGGCGACGGCTGACACTGATCGGGCTGGCCGTGTTGGTAGCGACCGCGGTTCTCGCGGAATCTGCGGCCCAGGCGCGCAAGAAGCGGATCGTCGTGCTCGGTTTTTCCGGGCGTGGGGGCAGCCGGGCCCGGGCCGGTCTGGTCCGTGGGCTGCGGCGCAAGGCGAAGATGATCAGCCCCAGGACCTACGTCCGCACCGCCAAGCGGCTCGGCGTGAGCGCTGGTAGCGCCGAGGGACGCGCGGCGGTTTGTGCCAAGCTGCGCTGTCACGCGGTGGTCAAGGGCAGAGTCAAGAAGGCCCGCCGGCGTCGCTACCGCGTCACCGTCACGGTCTTCAACGGGCGCGACGGCGAGGTGATTGGACGCCGAGGGGCCACGGCGCGGAGCCGGCGACGGATCAGCCGCACCGGTCGGGCGCTGGCACGGTCCTGCAGCCGTCTGATCCGTCGTGGAAGGTATGGCAAGGTCGTCGCGGCGGCCCGGCCGCAGCCGCCGGCCGATCCGCCGCCGGCTCAGCCCACACCGACGCCCGATGACAGCGGAGAGCCCGCGGTGGACAGCGACACCCCTCCGCCCAAGACCGCGTCGCTCGACGACGAGCTGTTCTCGGCCAAGAAGAGGCAAGGGCGCGGACGCGACGACGATGACGACGACGACGATGACGACGACGACGACGACGACGATGCGCGGGTCAGCAAGAAGCGCAAGGGAACCTACGCGGGCCTGTTTGACATCTCGGCGGCCATCGGGCTCGCCACGCGCAGCTACGAGCTGGCCGGTGCCACCGCCTCGGAGAACAGCACTTACGACGGTGGGATGTACCCCGAGTTCACCGCGCGGGTGGAGCTCTACCCGCTGATCCTGGCGATGAAGCGCGGCTTTGCCCGCAACATCGGCCTCGGCTTCTCCTACAACCGCCACATCAGCGTCAGCACCAAGCTTCCGTCGGCCAACGCCGAGGTCGAGACGGGATCGCAGGAGATGCTGCTCGATCTTCGCCTGCGGTGGGCCTTCTCCTATAAGCCGACCAGCCCGTCGGTGCTGCTCTACGCTGGCTTCGGCATGCGCGATTTCGATCTCGGCCAGAATCTCGTGCTGCCGAGCTTCAACTACAAGTTCCTCCGCCTGGGCCTGGACGCGATGGTGCCCCTCGGCAGCCCGATGGTGGCGATCTTTGCCGGCTTTGACGCCCGTCCGCTGCTCGGTGTCGGCCAAGAAGCGGTGGAGGCCTACGGCGTGCGAGACGGCGGCTTTGGCTGGGCCCTGCGGGGGGGCGTCTACGGCAAGCACTACAAGACCGGCGCGTTCTACTTCCTCGCCTTCGAGTACATCTCGTTCTCCTCCAATTTCGCCGGTCGTTCGGACGCCCGGGCCAACACCATCGAGCGCTCCGAGCCCACCAAGGGCGCCGATCGGTTCATTCGCCTCTGGGCCGGGGCCGGCTACTCGCTCTAGACCGTCGCCCCCAGCGATCGGGCGGCAGTGGGCGTGAGCCACACGGGATGATCGAGCTGGGATGACGATCGACATCGGCAGGCGCGACCGGCACCGATGAAGGAGCTGCGCCCCCAGCGCTTCGGTCGTTATCTGCTGATCGACAAGGTTGGCGCTGGTGGCATGGCCGAGGTCTACCTGGCCAAGTCGTCGGGCGCGGCGGGCTTCGAGAAGATCCTGGCGATCAAGCGGGTGCTCGCCTCGGTGGTCGAGGACACCGAGTTCCAGACGATGTTCATCGACGAGGCGCAGATCTCGGCCAACCTCAACCACGAGAACATCGGCCAGATCTTCGAGTTTGGCGAGCACGGCGGCGACTACTTCATCGCGATGGAGTACGTCGCCGGTCACGACCTGCGCAGCATTCGCCAGCACTTCGCCCGCGGCGGCGGCCAGATGCCGGTCGGGATGGCGCTCTGCGTGATCGCGCGGGTCTGCCAGGCGCTCGACTACGCCCACCGCCACCAAGATAGTGAGGGGCGGGCGATGCAGATCGTGCACCGCGACGTCAGCCCGCCAAACGTCATCGTCGCCTACGGCGGCGAGGTCAAGCTGATCGACTTCGGTATCGCCAAGGCCGCCAGCCGCCTGACCCGCACCCGGGCAGGAAAGCTCAAGGGCAAGTTCGCCTACATGTCTCCCGAGCAGGTAGACGGTCGCGAGGTCGATCACCGGTCGGACATCTTTTCCACCGGCACCGTGCTCTACGAGATGCTGACCAACCGCCGCCCGTTCGACGGGCAGACCTACATCGAGACGCTCAAGCAGGTGCGGCGGGCCGACCCTGATCCACCCTCGACGCTCAACCCCGAGGTTCCCCTGGGCATCGATCGGATCGTGATGCGCGCCCTGGCCAAGGATCGCGAAGAGCGCTACGGCTGGGCCTCGGAGATGCGGGCCGACGTGGAGCGCTACTTTGCCCGGACCGGCACCTCGGTGGAGGGCGCCGACCTCTCGCGCTGGCTCAAGGAGGAGTTCGCCAGCGACCACGCGGCCCACCTCGAGATGATGCGCGCCATCGGTCAGCTCAAGGTCGAGGACTTCGATACGCCGATCAGCGGCGGCCTCAGCGCCCTGCGCGGGGAGGACGACTCGGGCCGGACGCCGGCCTACGGGCTTTGCCGCCCGCTGGCGCCCGAGCGGCCCTCGCCACCGGCGGCCGGGACATCCGATGCGCTGGGAGGACCGACGCCGCTCGACCCCCTGACGGCGCCAGACGGCGATCTTCGCGACGAGGTCGAGACCGACGACTGGCGAGCCCCGCCGCCGGCCGAGGTCCAGGGGAAGCACGAGGACGAGGCCACCGCCGTGGAGGACGAGCCTGGCGCGGTGGACATGGGGGCGCCCGCAGCAGCGGAGGTCCAGCCGCGCGCAGGAGACGAGGTCGAGGACAGCGCCGAGGAGGTCGACGAGCCGACCAGCGCCGAGGAGGTCGACGGGCCGCGGGTCATCGGCCCCGGCGAGCAGCCCTCTCGCGACCGCCTGACCGAGTTGCCGACCATGGCGCTGCCGACCATGGCGGCCAGCGATTCGCTGCCCGGCGACGAGGAGCCAGCGAGCACCGCCGACAAGACCGACGAG
>JAUVBO010000804.1 GCA_030591195.1 Pseudomonadota bacterium | reverse complement strand
TACTACCGCTTCGGCGCTGCGCCGGCCGCGCCGCGCTTCGCGGCCGCCGAGGCCGACGGCATCTTCCCGGCCGACCACCGGGTGATGTACGACGTGCGGCAGTTCATCGCCCGCGTCACCGACAGCTCGCTGTTCTGGGAGATCCTGCCCCACGTCGGCGAGGAGATGGTCACCGGCGTGGCGCGGATCAACGGCCTCTATGTCGGGATCATCGCCAACAACCAGCAGCTGACGCCCCACCCGCGGCTCAAGGGTCGCAGCCGGCCCGGCGGCATCCTCTATCGCGAGGGAATCGCCAAGATCTCCGCCTTCTCCCGGGCCTGCAACGACGACGGGATCCCGATCCTCTGGCTCCAGGACATCTCGGGCTTCGACATCGGCGTCGAGGCCGAGAAGGAGGGGCTGCTCGGCTACGGCTCGAACCTGATCTATACCAACTCGACCAACGCGGTGCCGATGATCACCGTGCTGCTGCGCAAGGCTTCGGGCGCGGGCTACTACGCGATGAGCGGGCTGCCCTACGATCCGGTGGTGCAGCTCTCGACGCCGATCACCCGCCTGGCGGTGATGGAGGGGCGGACGCTGGCGATCGGCGCCTACAACACCAAGCTCGACGACCACTTCCGGATCATCAGCGAGGACCCGGACGAGCGGGCGAAGATCGAGGCCGGGATGAAGCAGGTCGAGGACCGGATCACCGCCGACATGGATCCGTACAAGGCCGCCGCTCAGATGGACACCGACGAGATCGTCGCCCCGGCAGAGCTGCGGGGCTACCTCGAGGTGGTGATCGAGATGTGCTACCAGAGCACCGGCTATCGGCGGGTGAAGAACCCCCGTATCTGGTCGATGCACGACCTGCAGGTGCTGACCGACCTATCGTCGGTCCGAGGGTGAACAAGCAAGATGCCGACCTATCGCCTAGTCGCAAGAGTCGACGAAGAGCCCGACCAGAGCTACCTCGTACGCTCGCCCGCCGTGGGCGTGGCCGACGGGGTGCCTGCTGAGGGCGTCTACCTCAACGCGACCGAGTCGCTGCTGACCCTGACGGTGCTCAACCGGCGCTACCTGGTGCAGCTGCCGCGCAAGGTCCAGGGCATCGTCGCCGAGCAGCTGATCGAGGACACCTCGACCCCCGTGGCCTACGGTCAGCCGCTGCTACGCTTGACCGAGGCCACGGCCCTGACCCGCGGCGGGAAGCAGGGCGCCGCCGGCCAGGGCGCCGCGGCGGGACAGGACGCGGATCTGATCGCTGTCACGGCGCCGTCCGACGGCGTGTTCTACTGCAGACCGAGCCCCGAGCGGCCGGCCTACGTCGAGGCGGGCAGCGCGGTGAGCACCGGGACGGTGCTCGGCCTGGTCGAGGTGATGAAGTCCTTCAACCAGATCACCTACGGTGGCCCGGCCCTGCCCGAGAGCGGCACCGTCGTCGAGGTCAAGGTCGGCGACGCCGTGGAGGTGGCCTTCGGCCAGACCCTGTTCCTGATCCGCCCGAGCTAAGCTGCGGTGGGGCTGCGAATGACCAGCAGCGACAGCAGGACGAGCAGGGCGATCCACGGCAGGTGAGGTGCTCCGGTGACTGCACAGCCGCCGCGATCACCGGACCCCGCCTGATGTCCGGCGTCCGCCGGCGCGGCGTCCGGGGCAGCGTCCGGTTCATCCAGCGTGCAGTCGATGTCGGAGCTAGGCGCCATGCCCGACTCGGGGCAGCAGCCGTCGGCGAGGGTCGGGTCAGGCTCGCGCGGAGTGTGATAGCAGCTCCGGTAGCAGCCGCGGGTGGCATCGTCGGTGCAGGGGTCATCGTCGTCGCAGTTGCAGGCGCCAAGATCCCCGCCAGGGATCGCCGTGTCGCAACGCTCGACGCCGTCGACCACCCCGTTGCCGTAGAGCGCGGTGCAGTCGGGGTCGAGCTCGGCGGCGTCGCCGCCGCGGCAGCAACCGTCCTCCTTGGTCCCGATCACCGGCCGGTGGTCGCAGCCCTTCTTGCACGAGAGACGGTCGGCCGTGCATGGGTCGCCATCATCGCAGCTTGCCGGGCAGGCGTCGGGGGCGCCCGGGGCGATCGCCTTGTCACACGTCTCTCCCGGGTCGAGCTCGCCGTTGCCGCAGCAGAGATCGAGGATGACATCGAGCGACTCGGAGATGTCGACCCCGTCGTCCACCACGGCGGCGTTGCCAGTGCCGCCTGCGCTAGCGATGGCATCGAGCTGAGCGGCGGTGACCTTGATGCCGATGACGAAGACCTTGACGCCTTCGGCGAACAGCTCGCCAGCGACCCGGGCCGGGGCGTCGGCGGCGGCGCAGGTCTCCACTCCGTCGGTGATCACCACGGTCGCTTGCGGCCGGCCCGAGCTGAGGCTGCGGAAGTGTCCCTTGGCCAGCTCGAGCGCCTCGCTCAGCGGCGTCATCCCGTCCGGCGTCGTGGCGGCCATCTCATTGGCGATCGCGGTCTGCTTGCCGTAGCCGATCGGCACCTCGATCTTCGTCACCGAGCAGGCGCCGTCCGGAAACAGCATCAGCCCGAAGGCGTGCTGCACCGCGAAGGCGGTGACGATGCTGTTGACCGACGCGGTGGCGTCCTGCCAGTGGGGGGTCATGCTCCCCGAACGATCGAGCAGCAACAGCACGTCCATTCCATCGGCGCAGCTCGAATCCGCCCGGGCCTCGAGGCTTGCGGCGCAGATCGCGACGATGACTGCCGTGCGCTGGACTAGGGCGCCTGCGCTCATCCACGACCTCCTGCGATCTTGTTGAGCCACGGCCTGACCGCAGAGGGATTCTCTCACCATCACCGTCTTGGCGAAACGCCCCTGCAGGTGGGGGAAAGCGCGCACCTCCCGTTGACCGCAGGACTAATGTCGGCGACGGGGACGGAGAGGAGGGACCCGCGCTGGCAAAGGGTGGCTCTGCCGGTCCCAGCTGTCGTGCAGGAGCGCTAGGCGCGTCACCACCACGCTGGCACCGGATGCAGTGAGCATGCAGAGCACGTCCGCGCCCTCGACCAGTCGATGCAGGTCGCCGCGGGCGACTGCCTTGGGGCCGAACGGCACCAGCTGCCCGCTGCCGCAGCGGATGATCCCGCCGCAGTCGGGCCCGAGGGCCACCACGCGCGCATGCCGCACCACCGAGCTCGACGACGCCTGATCCTGCTCCG
>JAUVBO010000116.1 GCA_030591195.1 Pseudomonadota bacterium | reverse complement strand
GCTCCGTCCATGCGCGACCGCCGAGGTCATCGATACCGCAAGGAGCAACGGAACGATCAGACGAAGCTTGAGGAACATGACGTCTCCCGATGAAGTGTAGAGTGGAGCAGCTACGACCAGGCGGAGCCCCGCATGGCCGTGGCTGCTCCACTCTACACACAAAAAAAGCCCGTGCAAAAGCACGAGCTTTCGGATGACCCCACCGGGAATTGAACCCGGGACTCCGGCGTGAGAGGCCGGCGTCCTAACCGCTAGACTATGGGGCCAGCGTTTCGGGAACTAGGACTTGAACCTAGATACCAGGAACCAGAATCCTGTGTCCTGCCATTAGACGATTCCCGAAAAACGTCAATTTCGCCTGCCGTATAGCTCAGCAAACGGGCGCTGTCAATGACCTGTAGCAACTACCAATCAGCGTCGAGCACCCCAAACGACCGAGTCGGTTGACGAACCCGACGCCCCGCCATAGGGTGAAGATGGTGTCCGGGCGCGGCAGACGGGCCACGCTCGACAATCATTCCGAATCACAAAGAATTTCCACAGAGGATCTCGTTGGCAACGCACCTTTTTCTCGTTCGCCCGGGCGTTACGCCCTTGCACCAGGCTGGGTTGGTGGTTGGCAGCCAGGACGCCGACCTGTCCGAAGAGGGATTGGCGCAGGCTAGAGCAGCGGTTGATGCCCTGGCCGGTCGCGACGTGACCGAGATCATCACCAGTCCCCTCGCCCGTGCGCTCCAGACGGCCAACCTGCTGGCCCAGGCCCGCGGGATCGACACGACCCGCGATCCACGCCTGGCCGCGGTCGATCTCGGCACCTGGGAAGGTCGGCCGGTGGCCGAGCTCGAGGCCAGCCCCGCCTACCGGGCGTTCATCGAGGGCGGAGAGGGTTCGCAGGACTTCTTCGCCGAGCCGCTCGATCAGGTCGACCAGCGCGTGCGTGCCTCGGTCCAGCAGGCCCTGGTCGACAACCCCGGTGACGGCAACATCGTCGTCATCACCCACCGGATCCCGATTGGGTTGCTGATCGCCGAGTATATGAAGGTCCCCGTCGCGTCGTACCACCGGATCGGGATCGATCCCGGCTCGATCTCGGTCGTGCGCTTTGACGACTACCCGCGAAACACCTCCGTGATAGCGACGAACTGGCGGGGCAGCGACCTCGCCGCGGCTCTCGGCTAACCCCCGCGGGCAAAGCCACCACGGGGGGGGCTTGTCTCCCCGGCGGCTCTGTGGCTATCCTGCGGTTCTCTGGGGGTATTCGTGCGCCTCAATTTTTGGGCCTCAACCGATGTCGGCAAGACTCGTGACCACAACGAGGACAACTTCCTCGTCGACAAGAACCTCCGGCTCTTCGTCGTCGCCGACGGAATGGGTGGTCACGCGGCGGGCGAGGTCGCCTCGTCGCTCTGCGTGCGTCGGCTCCGCGACGCGGTGGCCAACAACAACGATCTGATCGAGCGCTGCAACGAGGACAGCTCGCCGGCGGTACGCAGCGACATGCTGCGAATGCTCGAGCATGCCGTGCAGGAAGCCTGCAGCGCGATCTACCAGCGGGCCCAGCTCCAGCCGGACAAGCGCGGCATGGGCACCACCTGCACCGTGCTGCTGCTCGCGGGCAACCGGGGCTTCATCGCCCACGTCGGCGACAGCCGGATCTACCTGATGCGGCAGGAGCAGGTGCACCAGCTCTCGGAGGACCACTCGCTGGTCAACGAGCTGGTCCGCCGCGGCAAGCTCAAGGCCGAGGACATCGACTCCTCACCCTACAAGGACTACAAGAACGCGATGACCCGCGCGGTCGGCGTCTACGAGTCGGTGGAGGTGGACACCCTCGACTTCGACGTGCTGCCGGGCGACAACTTCATGCTCTGCTCCGACGGCCTCCACGGCTACCTCGACGACTGCGAGGAGAAGATCTCGGAGGTACTCGCGCTCGACGACGTCAAGCAGATCACCGCTGCGTTCATCGACTTCGCCAACGAGAGCGGGGGCGCGGACAACATCACCTCGATCGTCGTGCGGGTCGAGGCTGCCGAGGACGAGGACCACCGGACCAAGGAGCTGACGCTCAAGATCGAGGCCCTCAAGGGCATGCCGATCTTCCGCTACCTCAACTACAAGGAGCTCGTCCGGGTGATGAACATCACCGAGGTCGAGGACTTCGACGATGGCGAGCTGATCATCGAGGAAGAGGCACCGGGCAGCAAGCTCTACATCATCCTCGAAGGCAAGGTGCGGCTGCACAAGGACGAGACCTTCATCACCCACCTCACCGCCGGCGACCACTTCGGCGAGATGGCGATGGTCGACTCCCAGCCCCGCAGCGCCAGCGCCTCAGCCGAGGGGGAGGCTCGCCTGCTCTCCCTCGACCGTACGCACTTCTTCGACATCATCCGCAACGAGACCCAGGTCTCGGTCAAGCTCCTGTGGAGCTTCGTCCAAGTGCTCGCGCGGCGGCTGCGCAAGACCACCGCCGATCTCTCGGGCGCGCGCCTACAGGCCTCCCTGCCGGACATGACCGACGACGCCTTCTTCGAGGACACCGAGGTCGGCGGCCGCGAAGAGAAGTAGCTCAGCTGGCGGAAGGCCTCGCTGGAGCCGGCTCGGCGTCCGCCTACTTGATGATGCGCGACAGCAGCTTGAACTCCGCCGTACCCGCGCGCTTGAGCAGGTCGAAGAGCACCACCTCGGTAGCGGTGACCAGCCCCCCCGCCTTCTCGACCAGCTTGAGGCCGATCTCCCAGTTCGCCATGGTCCGCGAGACCACCGCGTCGCGCGGCACGTGGACCAGCAGGTCCCGCCGGGCCAGACCGCGAACTGTCTGGTAGACGCAGACGTGGGCCTCCATCCCGGCGACGATCCACTGGGCGCGACCGCAGTCACGGATCCAGCGCTCGAAGACCGGCACCTCCGTGCAGTCGAACGCTTCCTTCTCGAAGAAGAAGACCCGCTCCCGCGGCAGGCGCAACACCGACTCGGCGATCACCGGCAAGGTCTGGCCGAGCCCCTTGGGACACTGCTCGCTGACCACCACCGGCATGCCGAGCACCCGAGCAGCCTCGATCAGGTTGAGGCAGTTGCGCAAGGTGCCCTTGAGCACCTTGTCCGGCATCGCAGCAGCGAGCCGTTCCTGCACATCGATGATGCAGATCCCGGTGCGCTCGGAAAACAGATCCAGCTCATCGCGCTGCATCGCGGCTCGTCTCGCGGCTAAGGGTCCAGCGTCGGGCTTACTTGCCGCGCGTCTCGACCAGGCGGTCCAGCTCCTCACGGATCATCGCCTCGGCCAGCTCGGGCACGACCTCCCAGATCACCTTCTCCAGCACCTTTTTCTGGACGGCCGGGTCGACGCCCCCACCATCCGGAGCCGCAGCGGCCGGAGCGGCGGCGGCCAGCCGCTTGAGCTCGCGGTCGATGTCCACCACCCGCTGCTGCAGCTGCGCCATCTCGGCCCGCAGCTCGCCGATCTCCGCGAGCGCAGCCGGCGTCGGGACGGGTGCAGCCACGGCGACTGGCTCGGACTCGGGCTCGGGGGGCAACGGCATCCCCGGTGGTGGCGTGGGTAGCCCCTCCGGGGGGCGCATGCCGAGCAGTGTGGCCCCCGGGCGGTCCGGCCGGCCCGGCGCCACCACGACATCCAGCGCCGCAGCGACCGCGGGAGCCAGCTGGGCTGCGGGCGCCTGGATCGGCATATCGAACGACGGCAGTCGCTCGCTCGCCGCCGAGGGTGGCGGGGGCTCGGCCTCGATGGTGATCTCCGTCGGCTCGGCGGCCACCGCGGCTGGCTGCTGCGGCGCGGCAGCAGGCGCCGGCGGCGGTGCAGGCGAGGGGGCCTCGGCCGGCACCTCAGGCGTCAGCGGGGCAGCCTTGGGCATCGCCGGCGGCTTGGGTGGCGCAGGCCTGGGCGCCGCCGCGGGCTTGGCCGCCACGGCAGGCTCCGGTGGTGGCGCAGGCTTGGGCGCCGCCGCGGGCTTGGCCGCCCCGGCAGGCTCCGGTGGTGGCGCGGGCTTGGGCGGCGCGGGCTTGGGCGGCGCGGGCTTGGGCGCCGCCGCAGGCGTGGGTGGCGCGGGCTTGGGCGCCGCGTCGGCGAGGGAGACGGCCTCGATGGCGATGTCGGCGCCGATCGGGGGCGCGAGCGACTGGATCGGCGCCCGGGCCTCCTTGTGCGGCACCGCTCCGGTTAGCTCGATGACCTTGTCGATCAACGCCTGACTGTCGAAGGGCTTGGCGAGGGCCGCGGCGAGCCCCGCTGACGCGCCCTTGGCCGCGTCGTAGGGCGCCGCGCTGCCATGCAGCGCGAGCACCGGCGCGGTCAGCCCGGCGTCCTTCAGCTCCTTGCTGAGGTCGTAGGCGTTCTTGACCAGCATCGACAGATCCGCCAACACCAAGTCCGGATCGATCTCCTTCGCCCGGGCCAGCGCCTCGTCCACGCTTCCCACCACCGTGACCGTGAAATCTTCGGCAGCAAGGGTCATTTGCACGACCTCCTGCATGGTCACGCTGTCCTCGGCCAGGAGGATCTTCTTCGGCATCCCGCGCCTCCAGAGGCACTGACGGGCACTTCGAGGGCGAACAGTCATCCGCCGTCCGGTGCCAGCCCATACCACTCGCGATTGAAATCTAAACGCTTTTGCGTATCACGCTCGGAAGCCTATCGTCAAGAAAATCGCGCAAATACCATCCGTTCCTCATCTCCATCTCATGGACCTCCGCGCCGTAGACGCGATAAAGTTCGGCACTTGAAGCGCGCCCCCGTTGCGAGGTTTCCGATGACGCCGCGTCGATCGGTGCTGATGGTCTCCAAGCCCGTCGCCCCGCCCTGGAATGACAGCAGCAAGAACCTGGTCAAGGACCTGGCCGTGGCCGGCGAGCGCTTCGACTACCGGGTGATGACGCCGACGGGCTATCGGCTGCCAGCCGACGGCGTGACCAGCGAGCCCGTCTATCCCGCCGGCAACGGCGCGCACACGCCCGCCCTCGCCCAGAACCTGCGGGCTCTGGCTCGCCTGCTGCGCCGCGACGAGACCGCGTTGACCAACTTCTTCTTCGCCCCGAACCCACGGGCGTCCTTTGCCGCGCGCTTGGCACTCAAGGCGCGTCCACGACGCACGGTGCAAACCGTCTGCTCCTGTCCGGCGAGCTTCCACCGGGCCGACAGGCTGCTGTTCGCCGACCGTGTGGTGGTCTTGTCGAACCACACCCGCCTCCGCTTCGAGCGCGCGGGGATCGCCAGCGCGCGGCTGGCGGTGATCCCGCCCGGGATCCAGATCCCCGAGCCGCCGAGCCGCGACCGCCGCGCGGCGACTCGTGCCCGCCACCGGATCGCCGCGGATCAGTCGCTGGTAATCTACCCCGGCGACTACCAGTTCTCCCGGGCGGCCGAGACGGTCACCCGGGCGATCATCGCGCTCGGCCCCCGCCAGGCGAAGACGACATTCATCCTCGCCTGTCGGATCAAGCAGCAGGCATCCCGGACGATCGAGGAGCAGCTGAGGCGCGAGCTCGGGGCGGCCGGACTGCTCGGGCAGGTGCGTTTCTACCATCAGGTCCCCGACATCCTCGACTTGCTCGGCGCCTGCGACCTCTGCCTGCTCCCCGCCGAGTCGCTCTACGCGAAGATGGACCTGCCCCTGGTGCTGATCGAGGCGATGGCCCTCGGCGTCCCGCTGGTGGTGGCCGACCAGCCGCCGCTGAGCGAGATCCTCGTCGGCGACGTCGGGCTGGCGGTCCCGGCCCGCGATCCCCAGGCGTTGGCGCGGGTGGTCGGTGACCTGCTGGACAATCCCGTCCACCGAGCTAAATTGGCCGACGCCGGTCCGAGGGTGGCGCGGGCACACTTCGACATCTCGCGTGTCGCCCGACAATACGAGGCGCTCTACCAGGAGGTCCTGCGGTGATCAAGGATCCGACGCAATGAAGAACCTGTCCCGTTCACGCAGCTACTATGATGAGTTCAGCTCTGGCTACGAGCGTCACCGTCACCAGGGCTACCACCAGTTCATCGACGACCTCGAGGTGGCGCTGTCCCGCGAGCACTGCCAGGGCCGCGTCCTCGAGGCCGGCTGCGGCACCGGGTTGATCCTCCGCCGCCTCGCCGTCGACGCCACCGAGGCGATCGGTCTCGACCTCTCGGCCGGGATGCTCGCCTGGGCCCGGGCCCGCGGGCTGAAGGTGCTCCAGGGGTCGGTGGATGCGGTGCCCTTCCCCGATGACTACTTCGACGCCGTGGTCAGCTTCAAGGTCCTGGCCCATGTGCCGACCATCGCCGAGACCGTGGCCGAGCTGGTACGCGTCACGCGCCCGGGCGGCTATCTCGTGCTCGAGTTCTACAACCGCCACAGCCTGCGCCACCTGATCAAGGTGCTCAAGCAACCGACGCGGATCGGTCGCAGCTACACCGACGCCGACGTCTACACCCGCTACGACTCCCTCGCCGACGTCCGCAGCTACTTGCCGGCCGGCAAGGCCGAGCTGCTGCGGGTCCACGGCGTGCGCGTGCTGACGCCGTCGTCCCACTTCCACAGCGTGCCGGTGATCAAGAACCTGCTGACCACCGCCGAGCGCTTCGCCGCCAGCGCGCCGCTGCTGCGCCACCTCGGCGGATTCATGGTCGTCGTGCTCCGCCGCAGGTAACCGTACCTGCGGCATCGGGTCACCGACTGGTTGACCGCCGCGCGGAGCAACCGACATACTCGTTGCCGTGGCTGAATCCCCCCCGGTGACCAAGGCATCGGTCCTCGTCGTCGAGGACCAGGAGTCGATGCGCGAGTTCCTCGAGATCTTGCTGACGAGGAACCACTACCACGTCACCGTCGCCGTAGACGGCGAGCAGGGGCTCGCGCGGCTCGCCGAGCGCGAGTTCGACCTGGTGCTGACCGACCTGAAGATGTCGCCCGTGGGCGGCCTCGAGGTGCTCGGCAAGACCAAGGCCAGCTACCCGGAGACCGAGGTGGTCCTGATCACCGCCTACGCCACCACCGACACGGCGATCGAGGCGATGAAGCAGGGCGCCTACGACTACCTGACCAAGCCGTTCAAGGTCGACGAGATCCTGGTCACGATCGAGCGGGCCCTCGAGAAGCGTGCCCTGGTGCGCAGCAACGTCGAGCTGCGCGAGCAGCTCAGCGGGCGCTCGCACCTGTCGGGGATCATCGGTCGCTCACGCGCGATGCAGCAGGTCTTCGACCTGATGCGCAAGGTGGCTGACGCCAAGACCAGCGTCCTGGTAATGGGCGAGTCGGGCACCGGCAAGGAGCTGGTCGC
>JAUVBO010000457.1 GCA_030591195.1 Pseudomonadota bacterium | reverse complement strand
CCACGCCAGAGGGACGATAGCCATCGATGTCGTGGATGCCGACTCACCGCCTGGCAGGCTCGATGCTCACGCTGCTCTACGCGGCGTTGCTGGTGGCGGTGGTGGTGTCGATCCAGCATCCCCTCGGGCTCGGCTTGGCGCTCCTGATCGCCGCCGGGGTGGCCCTGGTGCTGCTGCCGATCCACTGGCACCTGCGAGCCTCGATCGACGAGCGCGCCTCTCACGAGCGGTACCCGTACGCCGAAGCCCTCGCACGCTCCGGGCTACGGCTGGCGCAGGCGACGAGCCTGCCGGAGGCGGTCCGGGTGCTCGAGGCCACGCTGGCCGACGTGCTGCCGGTGGTACACGGCTACTTCTACGTCCTCGATCGATCTGCCGCGGTCCGGCTCCGTCGCGTCGGCCGCGTCGAGGCCGGGACGCCATCAGCCGAGCCGATGCCGCTCAGCTGCGCCGTCGATCAGTTCCCGGCCGTCGCCCGTGCGATCGACCAGGCGTGCCCTCTGACGCGCGACAGCGCCGCAGACAACGGTGGCGCTGACAACGGTGGCGCTGACAACGGTGGCGCTGACAACGGTGGCGCTGACAACGGTGGCGCGGATCTCTGGGACAGCCACGGGGTCGAGCTCGTGGTCCCCGCCGCGCTCGGCGACCCGGGCGAGCTGCAGGTCCGCGGCCTGCTGGTGCTGGGAGCCAAGCGGGTCGGAGGCGCCGGCTACGACGAGCGCGATCGTGCGCTGCTCCTCGACCTGGCGCGCCACTTCGCCGTGGCGATCTCCAACGCGGCGGTGGTCAGCCGCATCCGTGAGGACCGCGACGGGCTCTTTCAGCACACCGGCGCTCTGTCGAGCGCGTTGACCGACCTGCGCAACCTCCAGGAACAGCAACTGCAGGCGGAAAAGCGGGCGATCGAGGAGGAGAAGCAATCCGCGCTCAGTCGGCTCGCCGCCGGCATCGTCCACGAGATCAACACGCCGCTGGGGACGATCGCGTCCTCGATCGACACCCTCAGCCGCGCGGCCAAGCGGTACCGTCCCTACGTCGCCGAGCGCGCAGGAGCCGAACCTGACCCCGATCACCGCGACCCCGCCGCCCCGGACGAGGCGGCGATCAAGGCCCTGCGCGCGATCGACGCCCAGGAGCAGCCGATCGAGGTCCTCGCCGCGAGCAAGCAGCGGATCAGCGGCGTCATCGACAGCTTGAAACGCTTCGTCGGCCTCGACGCCGCCGAGGTCAAGCCGCTCGACATCTGCGAGAGCATCGACGACGCGATCACCTTGCTCAAGGGAACCGTCGGCGAGCAGATCTGCATCACCACGCACTTCCCCGAGGCGCGGCCGGTCATTCGCTGCCACGCGGCGAAGCTCAATCAGGTCTTCCTCAACCTGATCGAGAACGCGGCCAAGGCGATCGAGGGCTCGGGCACGGTCGACATCGCGGTCACGCGCCACCAGGGCGAGGCGCGGGTCGAGATCCGTGACAGTGGCCGCGGCATGGATCACAAGCGCCTCCAGCAGGTGCTCGACTTCGGTTTCACGATGAAGACCGAAGGGCGGGTCGGCCTGCGAACCGGGCTGCCCGCGAGCCGCCTCGCGATACAGCAACTCGGAGGCACCCTGACCGTCACCAGCGCGCCCGGCCAGGGCACCGAGGTCGTGATCGACCTGCCCTCCGGGGCTCCGGACGGCCCGAGCGCGACCACAGCACCTTAGACCTCTCGGTGACCTCGGCGCGGCCCGTCCGATTTCCTTACGCCCAACCGTGCACCAGGTGCACGTCGCCCGGCGATCTTCGAAATGACCCAGGCGCTGCGGGGGCCACTTTCCGGTGGAGGTGCGAGGAGTTTTGCCGCGGCGTCTCGATTGGACCACGGCTTGCTTGCTGCCGTCGCGCAAATACGCAACGAACAGACCAGGCCGGAGGTCCGCCGGCATGCCGGCGCAGGAGCGCTACGCGGGCTCAGCGCGTCCAACGCCAGCGCGTCCACTGAATCTCTTGCGCGCGAGCTTGGCCGACAAATCCGCACCTCCACATACCTGGTTGCTCAATGTGCTCACAAGTGCTCTTATCCCGGTCGCAATGGCGGATTCCACCAAACAGCCCCGCTGGCAAGGGAGGCAATGTCGATGAAATCGTGCTCTCTGCACCGCTTGACGGCGGTTCTGTGCACCGTCTGTCTGAGCCAGCTTGCCGTCATTGAACCGAGCCTCGCCGAGCCCGATAGCTCGGCGAAGCCGGCTGCTTCACAGCCTGTCGAGGCCACTCCTGCCCCCGGGACCGTCAATCAAGGGGCCACCGGGGCCACCGCCTCGACGACGATCTCCGCCACCACTGCGGGCGCGCAGCCCAAGGGCAAGGGCTGGCTGGGACTCGACTGGACCGCAACGCGAAGGATCCTCGAGCGCTTCGCCCCGTATCTCGGCCTCTACTACGCAAGATCGGTGGCGCAGTACGAAAGCTCCGACTTCAGCCACTCGCTGGGATTTTTCACCGGTGTCGACTTCACCGCGATGCCCTCGCTGATCCTGTCGACGGACGTCGCCCTCTACCGCCAGCTCGGGGAGGAATACGATCGGTTCGTCCTCTCCAACTGGAGCTTCGCCGCCACCAGGACGGTCAAGCTTCCTCACGCCGGCGTGCTGCATCCCCGCTTCTTCGTCAATCTGCCGACGAACCCTGATGACCGGGAGTTCCTGACCTACCGCGGCACCATCGGCGCGGACGTCGAGCTGAGGAAGTACAACTTCTACAAGTTCCACAAGGACCACGCCTTCGGCGGCTCGATCGGGTTTGGCACCGCGCGCAACATGTATGCGGAGACCGCGAACGAGGCCGGGTACCCGAATCGCACCTGGCAGGTGTCCGGGTTCGCCTCGCTGAACTACAAGTTCCGCCGGTCGCTGATGCTCATCGTCAAGTTCCGCAACAACTGGTACTGGTACCCGGAGGGTAACCGGGCCAACGACGCGTTCCGCCTCTCAGCCGCGATCAACTACAGCCCGATCCAGCAGCTCTGGCTGGCCCTGTCGGCGGTCAGCGTAGATCGCACGTTCCTCTACGACCAGACCTCACTGAACTTGGCCCTCTACTCAGCCGAGTCGACGAGCGTCATCTTCTCGATGACCTATTTGCCGAAGCTTTCGAAAACCCACGAGCTCGCCCGCTAGGGCGCTCGGTGACCAGTTTGAAAAACGAAAAGGAGCCTAACTTCATGCGTTCCATCAATCCCGAGACTAGACCGAGGACGGTGTTCGTCGCCTTGCTCTGCCTGGCCGCGTTTGCTGGCTGCGAGAGCCTTCGCGACCAGACCTTCAGCCAGGGCAAGGGCGAGAACATCTTCGCCATCGCCGATTATCAAGACAAGACCCTGCTGACCAACACGGGAGCCAAGCGCTTCAAGGGCCAGACGTCACGAGCCGACGAGCTGGTGGTGATCGATGACTTCGACAAGATCAACAACCTCGACGCCGTCGAGCTCGCCTTCACCGAAGGGCTGTTCGCCGACCAGGAGCTGCGGGACCTGATCTTCTACGCCCGCGAGACTCATCCCTACACGTTCATGTATGAGTTCACCGATCACTACGTGATCCTCTCGAAGATCGCCCCCCGCGAGGACATCCCGAGCCAGGAGCTGACCTACGCCGAGGAAACCGGCGCCGGCTTGTACAAGGTCCCGGTGTTCGGCGTGCCGATCTCGCTCTACACCGTCGAGGCTGTCGAGGACGAGCGCGGCAAGGACACGCGGCGGCTCAACGAGTACCCGAGGGACTACCTCAAGGAGTCCACTCACTTCAGAATGGATCTGAGGAACATCAAGTACTTCGACGCACCGGGCAAGCAGGACCTCTTGCCGACCAGCTTCTTCGATCCCAAGGACGAGTGGTTCTTCACCAAGACCCTCGTCGGGCGCCCGATCGACTCCCAGGCGATCCTCGGCATGACCCTGCGCGCGCTGAAGATCAAGCTGGTGCGCACCAACAACAGCCTGATCGGCGTCGACCTGAACATCGCCACGGAGCAGGAGGTGCTCGATCCGACCAAGACGATCACCGCCCTCGAGTTCCCGGTCGAGTGGACCGACTTCCGCCTCGAGCGGTCGGGCGCCGACGCCTTCCTCAAGGAGACCAAGCTCGGTAACGAGGAGCCGACCTCGCGCTTCTGGAGGGACCGCGGCTACGCCCTGGTCGACTTCAACAACGCCGACCGCCTCGACAAGGCGTTCACCCTCGACAACAAGCTCGAGAAGCTCGAGATCGGCAGCGACTACATCTCGTTCAACATCTACGAGTCCGGCACCGGCTACACCTTCAAGTACTCGCTGGCGAAGACCAACAAGGTCCAGGCGGGCCAGAAGTTCTTCGCCGACGACGCGAAGCTGTTTCATGTCTTCAGCCAGAAGCGCACGGTGATCGGCGGCAACCTCTTCACCCAGACCCCCGACATCGAGAACAT
>JAUVBO010000890.1 GCA_030591195.1 Pseudomonadota bacterium | reverse complement strand
GTACGGCAACAGCTCGCCCGCCTGTGACGCCAGCAACCAGAGCGCCTCGCTGACCGCCGCGACCCTCGCCGATCGCAACCCGAGCACGACCCTCGGCTCGGGTGAGCCGACCTTCGGCCGCACCGGCATCCAGCAGCTGATCCACTTCTTCGGCTACCGCTTCTGCTACGCCTCGGGCGGCGGCTGGCGCGCCAGCGGCCAGGACTGCCCCTCGCCGGCGGCCGAGGGCAGCCCCTGGACCAGTACCCAGCAGTTTGCGCAGAACTGCATGCGCGCCGGCGTCGAGCTCGCCGTGCGGAAGGCGCAGCTCGGCAGCCAGCTGGCCGCGGCCCGCGTTGCGGCGGTCAACGCGCTGAAGGACGGCGGCAGCGACGACCACAAGTGCCTCGCGGCGGTGGTTGGTGGCTACCTGTTTCAAGGGGCCTCGGACAGCGCGGCCTTCACCAGCGCGCTGGCGTCGAACAACCTGCCGCAGAAGTGCCAGGACGCGGGCAAGCGAGCCCTCGACGGCAGCAATGCGAGCAACGACTGCTCCGGGGCCCACTACGAGGAGGCCGCCTGCGCCGCCGCCGAGGGGCTCAACGGCAACCAGGGGCCGGTCAAGAGCGTGCTGATGACCAACGCCAGCGACGGCAACCAGGGCGGCTACGACGGGCTGTACTACTCGTACATGCTCTACCTGGTCGCCGGTCACTACCGGACCACCACCGGCGGGGTGCCCTTCTACCCCGACGCCGGTGGATCCAAGCCCCAGCCCGACGTCGGGCCTCCACCACCGCCTCCTGGCGCCGACGGCGGCACCACCCCCCCGCCTCCGGGCACCGACGGCGGCGGCACCACGCCCCCGCCCCTGCCTCCGGGCACCGACGGCGGCGGCACCACGCCCCCGCCCCCGCGTCCGGGCACCGACGGCGGCGGCAGCAGTGGCAGCCGTGGCAGCGATGGGCTCAAGGGCGGCTGCGCCGTGACCGCGGGTCCAGCCGCGCTGCCGTTGCTGCTCGCGTTGCTCGCCCTTGGCGGCGGACTGGTCGGTCGCCGCCGCCGGCGCTGAAGCGCGGGCGCTGCTCTTGAGCTCAGCTCGCCTTGAGCCGCTCGGGCGCGATCTGGCGGTCCCCGAGGGGAAAGACGTCGCCGTCGTCGTCGGCGACGCAGCCGAGGTAGGTGAACGGGTCCTCGAGCACGGCGTTGGCGGCGAGGATCCCGCGCCGCGCTGACATCCCGTCGTCGACCCGCTCGTCGTAGGTCCAGCGCAGGGGTAGCACGTTGGCCACCTCGACCTCGCCGTCGTCGTTGACCAGCGCCCGCTGCTCGATCCGGCCGATCATCAAGAACAGCGGGCAGGTGCCCCACTCGTAGAGGTGGTGGTAGCCGGCCTGCATCTGGACGCTGCCGAGGTTGGCGATGAAGCAGCTGGTGTACATCGGGTCGCCGTCGATGAAGGCGCCGGGCAGGATGTTGTAGTAGTCGAGCCAGCGGAACAGCCCGCAGCCAAAGCGCAGCAGAGGCCGCGGGATCGCGGTGAGGAAGTCGTACTCCTTGTCGTGGCTGGTGCGCTGGTCCGAGCGCTGGACGTCGATCTCGGTCACCACCCGCTTGCAGAGGTCCTGGAAGCTCTCACCGTCGTGGAGCTCCATCTTGATCGCCGAGAGCTTGGCGTCCTCGGCGCCCTTCTTGCGCTTGACGCTGAAGGTGATCTGCCGCCCGGTGCGCTGGTAGAAGCGGCGACCGACGACGAAGCGGTTCATCTTCGGCGCCTCGACCAGGCCGAGGAGCACCGCGGCCACGGCGGCGTGGGTCATGTCCGCGTGAAACGCGCCGCGCTGCTCGACCCGCTCGAGGTACTCGATCAGCCGATCGCTGCGGACGTAGGTATCATAGTAGACCACCGACTCGTTGCGGGTCGGCATGATGTACCACATCATCTGACGGTACTTGTGCACCCCGTCGATCAGCCAACCGTCGGGGCGCGAAGTCTTGAGGTTCAGCAGCACCCAAGCCACGACGATCACCACCAGGACGATCCCGGTCACCAGCATCCGCGGCGTCTCCTTCGGCCCAAGTTGTCGATATGGTGAAAGTTGGTGATTAACAGGCCACGGCCTTCGGTGCAAGTTCGCGACGTTGCGGCCGGGGCCACTTTGGTCAAGAATACCCTCCGGGTGAACCGCGAGGTGTGAGGATGTCCCGAGGTCAAGCAGGTCGGCCCGCGCCCGGCGTACGCCGGGAGTGTGGGGTGTTTTGGGCGCTCGGTGGGCTCGCCGTGCTGGTCGTCTTCGGCTGCGCGGATCCATACGCCGGCGGGCCGGTCGGGCCGAAGCCCGACGCGACGGTCACCGAGGCCGGCCACACGATCGATCCCTGCTGGCCCGGCAACGACACCGACGGTGACGGGATCCTCGACGAGGTCGAGGGCTGCGGCCCGCCCCCGCCGGACACTGACGGTGACGGGATGCCGGACTACCTCGACACCGACGCCGATGGCGATGGTATCGCCGACCAGCTCGAGAGCGCCAACGATCTGGATGGCGACGGCGTGCCGAACTACCTCGACAACGACTCGGACGGCGACGGCATCGACGACGAGGACGAAGACCTCAACGGCGACGGCAAGGTCGGCTGCTGCCTCCAGGGCTGCGGCGAGTTTCGCAAGGGCTGCCAGCCGGTCCCGAGCGACCAGTGCGGAGCGGGCCAGGTCTGCCAGGGCGGCGCCTGCCAGCCGCCGGCCCACTTCCTCTGCTCCGACGGCGAGACCGACGCCCGCAACCCGCTGACCTTCGGCCAGGGCAGCAAGCCGGACAACGTCCTGCCGACCTTCGTCTGCCACAAGCCGGACGAGCAGAGCACCAAGGGGCTGAAGCCGATCGACTACAACAGGTCCGACGCTGGCGACTGGAAGGTCGCC
>JAUVBO010000384.1 GCA_030591195.1 Pseudomonadota bacterium | reverse complement strand
CGGCTTCTCCTATCACAATGTGTGAAGTCTTGAAGCCAATCGCTGTCCACTTCATTGGGGGGGAGGTCAAGACCCGCTCGGTGTTCAAGCGCTACAACCTCGTCGAGGAAGATGACCTGAGAGACGCGGTTCGTCGGATCATGGCGCACCGCGTTAGTGAAGATCAGGATGAGGTTTCCGTCTCGGCTCCTGAAACCAGAAAAGCCTCACCGAGTAAGTCCCGGTGAGGCTTCTGGATTCAGTTTAGCGGGGACAGGATTTGAACCTATGACCTTCGGGTTATGAGCCCGACGAGCTACCGAACTGCTCCACCCCGCAACAACTGTGCAGCTTAGTAGTAGACCTGGATACGTTTGTCAACCACTGGCGGGCCTTGACCCACCGGGGAGCGAGTGGTAATGCGGGACATAGGTTCAACCATTAGAGATTAAATATCTTTTGCGCTGTTTCGGAGGGGCCGATGCGGGACAGGGTCATCATCACCGACGCCATCTCGGGCGTGCTCGCCAACCGCGAGCAATGCCCGGCGATCCCCTACAAACCAGGGGAGTACGCCGAGGAGGCGCGGCGGTCCTACGAGGCGGGCGCCGCGGTGGTCCACATCCACGCGCGGGAGGATGATGGCCAGCCCTCGTTCCGGCCCGAGCGCTACGCCGAGATCCGCGCCGCGATCGGGGCGGCCTGCCCATTGCTGATCAATTTCTCCACCGGGGCGATCGGCATCCCGATCGAGCAGCGGGTGGGTCACATCACCGAGTGCAAGCCAGACATCGGCGCCCTGAACATGGGCTCGTTGACCTACGCCAAGTACAGCCCCAAGCGAAAGGGCTTCGTCTTCGACATCGTCTTCTCCAACCCGTTTTCCGACATCACCTTCCTGCTGAAGAAGATGAGCGAGTCGCAGGTCAAGCCCGAGCTCGAGTGTTTCGACGCCGGCCACGTGACCAGCGCCGAGCCGCTGCTCGACATGGGCGTGCTGCAGACGCCGCTCGACTTCAGCTTCATCCTCGGCGTCTGCGGCGGGATCAAGGCCACGGCCGAGTCGCTGGCGTTCATGGCCGCGCAGGCGCCGGCTGGCTCGACCTGGAAGGTGATCGGACTCAGCCGCGAGCAGTGGCGGATGGTGGCCGCGGCGCTGTCGCTCGGCGGCGACGTGCGGGTGGGCCTCGAGGATAACTTCTACCTGCCCGATGGCACGATGGCGCGATCCAACGGCGACCTGGTGGCCAAGGCGGCGCAGATGGCGCGTGACTGCGGTCGCGAGCCGGCGACCCCCGACGAGGCCCGGGCGCTGCTCGGCCTCACCCTCGGCGAAGGATAGCTGATGAGCGGTGACCTGAAGCGTGAGCTGGAGGTGGCGACCGAGCTCGCCCGCCGGGCGGGTGAGCAGGCCGTCCGCTTCTTCCGCCAGGAGGGACTGCGGGTCGACCGAAAGCTCGGCGACGAGCCGGTGACCGAGGCCGACCGCTCGGCCGAGCGGATCATCCTCGACGGGCTGCGGCAGGCCTTCCCCGACGACGGCGTGCTGTCCGAGGAGCAGCCTGACCGCGAGAGCTGGCTCGCCTTCCGCCGCGCCTGGGTCGTCGACCCGCTCGACGGGACCAAGGACTTCGTCGCCGGCAGGGACGGCTGGTCGGTGATGATCGGCCTGCTCGACCGCTTCGAGCCCGTGCTCGGCGTGGTGCGCCAGCCGACCCTGGCGCTGACCTACCGCGCCGCCAGGGGCCTGGGGGCAGCCGTGATCGACCGGGAGGACGAGCGGCCGCTGGTGCCGACGACCGGCGCTGATCCGGCCGAGGCGCGGCTGGTCACCAGCTACTCCCACCGCAGCCCGGTGCTGGCCGAGGTGCGGGCGCGGCTCGGCGTCAAGGACGAGCTCCACCTCGGCAGCGTGGGGCTCAAGGTCGGCCTCGTCGCGCGCGGCGCGCGTGACCTCTACGTCAACCCCGAAGGCCACTGCCGGCTCTGGGACATCTGCGCGCCCCAGGCGATCATCACCGAGGCGGGCGGGCGGATGACCGACGTCTTCGGTGCCCCGCTGAGCTACCAGCAGCCGGACGAGGTTCGGGTGTTGCGTGGCATCGTTGCCAGCAACGGGGCCTGTCACGGTGCCGTGATCGAGAAGCTGGCGCCACTGTTCGGCGAGCCACGCAACCTGCGCTGAGCTTGGTCCACCGGATGAGGCTTCACGCTGGCCGGTTTCGTGCGACAATCGAGCCGTGGGTCGGTGGTTCCAGAGGATCGTTTCCGTCGTGGTGCCGGTGGCCCTGGCGGCTTGCTCATTCGACACTGCGGGCATTGGTCGGATCTGGTTCGACGGCCATGTAGCTGATCCGGGATCGCCGCCTGAACAGGCGCTTCCGTCCGATTTCGGCGCCACCGATGGTCGCGGCGATGGCGAGCCGCCCGACGTCGCGTCAGTCGATCACACGGTGTCGCCCGACAGCACCGTCGACACGGTCTCGCCCGACAGCACCGTCGACACGGTTTCGCCCGACAGCACCGTCGACTCGCTCCCCCCTTCCTGCACGGAACGGTACGGACAAGCGCCGGGTTTCATGCTCTGCGAGGAGACCGCCCACAGCTGCCGTTTCTACTGCACTGGTGGCGGCACCAGCTGCAACACGATCTGCGGCATGGGTCAGGGGGTCTGCATCAGCGCTCACGACAACGCCCAGGACTCCTGCACTCCCAAGGTCCCGGGCTCTTGCTACTACCCCTATCAGGACGCCATCTGCACCTGCGCTCGCTGAGTCGCTGATTGCTGAGGCCGTGGTTGACGAAGCCGGGGTTCGCCTGGTAAGAATCCGCGATCATATAGAAAAACTTCTGAAAGGGATGGTGCATCGTGAAGCTGGGACTCGAAGGTAAAGGAGCGATCGTCACCGGCGGCAGCCTGGGGATCGGCAGTGCAGTGGCCATCGAGCTCGCCCGTGAGGGTGCCAACGTGGCGGTGAACTACCGCAAGCACGACACCGAGGCGAACCAGGTCGTCGAGGAGATCAAGAAGCTCGGCGGCAAGGGCCTGGCGGTCAAGGCCGACGTCTCGAACTACGCCGACGCCGAGCGGATGGTGGATCAGGTGGTCGAGGCCTTCGGGCACCTCGACATCATGGTCTGCAACGCCGGCATCACCTGGGACGGCGTGATCTGGAAGATGACCGAGCAGCAGTGGGATCAGGTGATCAACGTCAACCTCAAGGGATATTTTAACTACAACAAGGTCGCCGCGCTGGTCTTCAAGGACCAGAAGTACGGCAAGATCGTCAACATCTCGTCGATCAACGGCATGCGCGGGAAGTTCGCCCAGTCGAACTACGCCGCCTCCAAGGGCGGCGAGATCGCGATGTCGAAGTCTCTCGCGCGCGAGCTCGGCAAGTTCAACATCAACGTCAACGTGGTGGCGCCGGGAATGGTGCTCACGGACATGATGGACAAGATCCCGCCCGAGTTCAAAAACAAGGCGATGGACGAGACCGTCGTTGGCCGCTTCGCCACGCCCGAGGATGTCGCGCACCTGGTCGCGTTTCTCTGCTCGGACATGTCGCGACACATCACCGGCGACGTGATCAAGATCGACGGCGGCCAGTACATCTAACCGGAGCGGCTTCGCCCGCGGGTGGCGCCGGAGGCGTCACTCACTGGAGGGATCGATGTCACGAGTTGGAGTGATCGGAATTGGACACGGCAGGTTCGGTAGGCGTAGCGATGCCACCGTGCAAGAGCTCGCCTTCGAGGCGTTTCGGTCGGCGCTGGAGGACGGCGGCATTACCAGGGACGACCTCGACGCGTCGGTGGTCGCGGCTGTGCCCGAGTACCACAAGCAGCGCTCGGTGGCCGGCGTGATTCAGGAGTACCTCAACCTCACCCCGCGGCCGACCTGGCTGACAGAGGTGGCCTGCGCCTCGGGCAGCGCCGCGATCCGCACCGCCTGGATGGCGATCAAGTCGGGGCTGCACAAGGTCGTGGTGGTCATCGGCGCGCAGAAGATGACCGAGCTGTCGACCGCCGAGATCCTGGCGCTGATGGGGCGGGTGGGCGAGGTTCAGTGGGAGTCGGTCTTCGGTACCACCTTCCCCGGCTACTACGCGATGTTCGCCAACCGGCACATGCACGAGTTCGGCACCCGGCGGGAGTCGATGCTCAACGTGGCGATCAAGAACCACTACTACGGCGCTCGTAATCCGAACGCCCTGTTCCAGAAGGAGATCACGCTCGAGAAGGCGCTCGCCTCCGAGCCCGTGGCCTCGCCCTTCTGCGTCTACGACTGCTGCGCCAACGCCGACGGCGCGGTGTGCCTGGTCCTCGCGGAGGAGAGCCGCGCCAAGAGCATGGCCGGCGACAAGGTGGTGTGGCTCGACGGCGTCGGCTGCGCCACCACCAGCATGTCGGTGCTGCGCCGGCCCGACCTCGTGGGGGTGCCGTCGGCGCAGGAGGCCGCGGCCCAGGCCTATCAGATGGCCGAGGTCAAGCCGGGCGACATCAAGGTCGCCGATGTGCACGACTGCTTCACCATCGCCGAGCTGTTGGCCTACGAGGACCTCGGCTTCTGCGAGAAGGGGCAGGGGGGCAAGTACATCGACGAACGACGTCCGTACATCGGTGGCGGTGGCGTGGCGGTCAACGTCGATGGTGGGCTGAAGTCCAAGGGGCACCCGATCGGTGCGACCGGCGTGTCGATGGCCTACGAGATCTGCAAGCAGCTGCGCGGCGAGGTGGGCGGCGAGCGCCAGGTCCCGGACGCGGACGTGGGGCTGACGCACAACGTCGGTGGCATCGGGCAGTACACCTTCGTCCACGTCTTCAGGAAGGACTGAGCCATGTTCAGTTGGTTTGGAAAGGTCAGCTTCGT
>JAUVBO010000582.1 GCA_030591195.1 Pseudomonadota bacterium | reverse complement strand
GATCGCCTCGCCGCCAGGAAGGAATGGATCGGCGGTGTCCTTGACGCAGCGCCGACCGCCGAGAGCCGGGATCTCGACGCAGCAGTGGGCCGGCCCACAGTCGCACGCGTCCTCGCAGGCAAAGCTGGTCGACTCGTCGCAGCGTGACCGCTCGGCGCCGGCGGTGACGCACCAGCGCCCGGGCGGACAGCTGTCCCGACCTGCTGGGTCTTGCTTGCCGCAGTGGTAGACCGCGAGCTGGGGATCGGCGAGGCACCGCCCCTCGTAGCAGTACTGGGTCTGGGGGCAGTCATGGTGGATGGCGCAGCTGCGGTCGGCGTCGTCACCGCCGCCGTCGGTCGCTGCGTCGCTCGAGCTCCCGGTGTCGCTCGAGCACCCGGGCCCCGCCAGCGACACGACCAGGGTCGCGATCGCCAACCAAGGCTCGCCCCGACAGCACCTGTCCCGCATCCGAGCCATCATCGGAAGATACCTTTTTTCTCCGACCCGGGTCGATCTTGCGCTATGGAGAAGGCGATGGAGGATCGGGTGGAGGGATGCGGGCGCCGGTTGCTCGATGCCTGGCGCGACAACCTCCCGGCGGAGGGACACCTCGCCGGGACCGACGAGCCGGAGATGGCCGAGGCGCTGCAGCGAGCCCACGAGGATGGGCAGGCGGCCTGGCCCAGGGTCGTGCTCGACGCCGAGCGCTTCGTTGCCTACCTCGCCCCGCGCGCCCCGACCGACGTCGCACCCCTGGTTGCCCTGCAGCGGCTGCACCGCACTGATCTCTACCTCTGCTGCGCCTGCTGCGACGGCGACGCGGCGGCCCACGCCGCTTTCGACCGGCACGCGTCGCCCGACATCGACCTCGCCCTGCGGCGGGTGAGCGGCGCCGAGGCCGTGGCCGACGACGTGCGCCAGACCCTGCGCGAGCGCTTCCTCGTGGCCGCCGACGGCAAGCCTCCTCGCCTGGCGCAGTACACCGGGCAGGGCTCGCTCGGGGGCTGGGTCCGGATCGCCGCGGTGCGCCAGGCCCACCGGCTGCTGCGGCGCCACGGTCGCGAGCTCCCGCTCGAGACCCAGCGCCTGGCGGTGGCCGCCGGGGCCGGCGACGACCTCGAGCTCGGCTACCTCAAGCGAACCTACCGGGCCGAGTTCCGCCAGGCCTTCGCCGCGGCGCTCGACGGGCTGCCGCCCCGCGACCGCAACCTGCTGCGCTACCGCTACCTCGACGACCTGAACATCGATCAGATCGGCACGATCCAGGGTGTCCACCGGGCGACCGTCGCCCGCTGGCTGGCAGCGACTCGCCTGCGGCTCCTCGATCAGACCCGCGCCCAGCTCGGCAACCGCCTGGCGCTCGACGCCACCGAGGTCGAGAGCGTGATGCGGCTGATCCACAGCCAGCTGCCGGCGAGCATCGTCGCCCACCTGGCCCGGGACGGTGGCGCCGAGTGATCACGACGATCCTCACTGGTGGCGGCGAGCCCACAGCCGCGCCACCCGGTGGTTGTGCGGCACGCGCTGGGTGAAGCTCGCCGCCAGCTCCGGCGAGCGTAGCCGCGCCAGCCGCGCGGCCAGCGCCTCGTGCGCCCGCTCGAGCATCGCCGCTGCTTCGTCGGGTCTGGCCGACGCGACCAGCGCGTCGTGCGCCACCAGCAGGATCTCGGTCTCGGTCGACTCCTGGGCGCCGAGACGGTCGAGCAGCGCCACCGCCGCCAGCGCCTCGCGGGTCGCCTCGGCCGCCGCGCCGCGACCGAGGGCGACCTCGGCCAGGGCCAGGCGCGCCTCGGCCTCCACTGGCGCCACGCGCCGGCCGGAAAGCTCGAGCGCGCGACCGGCGAGCGCTGTCGCCCGATCGAGGTCGGCGGAGGTGCCGCGGCGGCAGAGGGCCCGGGCCGCGCCGACCATCGCGTGGGCCTGGCTCCGCTGATCGCCGCTGCGGCTGGCGTGGGACTCGGCAGCGCCGTAGCGCTCCAGGGCCTCGTCGACCGCCCCGCCAAGCACGCTGAGCCGCCCCTGCCCGCTGGCGATGCTCGCCAGGTGGTAGGTCGACCCGAGGCGCTCGGCCAGCGCAGCCGCCCGACCGAGCGCCTCGCTCGCCGCCTCGACCCGACCGGTCAGCTCGCAGGCCGAGCCGAGCAGCAGCAGCGCGTCGAGCTCACGGTAGGGGTGGCCGATCGCCGCAGCCCGACGCGCCGCCTCCTCGGCGAGCGACAGCGCGGCGCCGAGGTCGCCGGCCACCACCTGGACGTAGGCTTCGGCCAGCTCGGCGGCGCTCCGCTGCTCCTCGCGCCGCGCAGCCCGCCCGAGCGCCGCGGCCTGCTGTCGGGCTGCCTCGTAGTGCCCCTCGCACCAGCGGACGACGAACCGAGCGTGGCCGACGTCGAACCGCAGGTCGGCCACGCTCCGCGGGTCATCGTCCCGATCCACCCCATCTGCCGAGGCCTGAGCATCGTCGCCCTCGAGCAACGCCGTGGCCTCGTCGAGGGCCTCACACGCCGCCTGGTAGGCCGAGGTCGCGCAGAGGATCTGACCGCGCAGCAGCCGCAGCTCGGCCCGGGCGCTGCGCCGGACGCCCTGCTCGGTCGCGTCCCCGCCGGCGAGCCGCGGCTCGAAGCGGTCGAGCGCTGCGCTCGCCTCGGCGAAGCGC
This sequence comes from Pseudomonadota bacterium, assembly GCA_030591195.1. The sequence continues at coordinate 1,253 of JAUVBO010000582.1, read as the reverse complement.
CCGAGCAGGTAGTGCGCCCGGGCCAACCCCCTGACCCGCAGCGTCAGCTCGTCGGCCGAGCATCCGACCGCGAGTGAGCGCTCGAAGAGGCCCGCAGCCCCGGTCGGGTCGCTGTCGAGCAGGGCGCGCTCGCCAGCGCGAGCCTGGTAGTGGGCCGCACGCTCGGGCTCGTCGCCGAGCTCGAAGTGGCGCGCCAGACGGGCTGGGCCCTCGCCCTGGCCTTCGAGCCACCGCCCGGCTCGACGGTGCAGCTCACCCCGGGGCTGGTCGGGCAACATCTGGTAGGCCACCTCGCGCACCAGCGCGTGGCGAAAATCCCAGCGCCGATCCTCGTCCTCCGATGTTCCGGCGACAACCCCCGCGGCCTCGAGCTCGCGGAGCTGGGTCGGCGCCGCGGGAAAGCCGATCTCCATGCAGCCGCGCTCGGAGAAGGGGCCACCGAAGACCGCCGCCGCTTTGAGGAGCTCCTTGAGCTCGGCCGGCAGCCGGTCGAGCCGGCCCTGCAGGGCGAGCTCGACCGTGGCTGGCAGCGCGCCGTGCTCCTCGCCGGTCGCGTCCTCGGTGCTGCCCGCCAGCCACGCGCCGAGCTCCTCGGCAAACAGCGGGTTGCCCTCGCTCTGCTCGATCAGCGCCGCGAGCACCCCGCCCTCGACGTCACCGATGATGGTGCGGATCAGCCGCCCCACGGCACGCCGGCCGAGGGGCTCAAGCGCCAGGTGGCGAGCGTCCGCCTCCCGCCAAAGGGTCGGGTGACGCTCGAGCAGCTCGGGCCGGGCGGTGCCGATCACCAGCAGCGGCGTCTGCTCGAGACGCTCGAGCAGGCGCTCGCAGAGGCGCAGGCTCTCCTCGTCAGACCAGTGCAGGTCCTCGAGGCAGAGGACCACCGGCCGACCGTCGCGGCCCGCCGCGACCAGCAGCGCCTCGAAGGCATCGGCGACCCGCTGACGCATGACCTTCGGGTCACCCCGGGCGACCCGCAGCGCGGCAGTGGCCGGGAAGGGGATCCCGAGCGCCTCGCCGAGCATCGACGCGACCTCCGGCGCCAACGCCTGATCGAGGTGACCGTCGACCAGCCGCGCGAGCGCGGCCCGGCGCGCGGCCCCATCGTCACCGAGGCGGATCCCGGCGGCGCGCCCCAGCGCGTCGGCCAGCAGGCTGTAGGGCGTCGCGCTCGAGGCCGAGTCGGGCCGGGCCTCGAGGTAGAGCGCCGCCCGCCGGCGCAGCTCGGGGCGCAGCTCGTCGAGCAAGCGGGT
>JAUVBO010000213.1 GCA_030591195.1 Pseudomonadota bacterium | reverse complement strand
CGCGTTTCCCTTGTCTTCCGCGAGCGTGGCGTGTGCCTCGCGGCGGACGTGTATGCGTGCGTCAACGTGGCCGACGATCCTGCGGTGGCGAGCGGCTTCGCCCGCGACACGCTGAATCAGGTCGAGTGCCCGCGCTGCGGCGTGACCGCGGAGCTCCACCTGCCCCTCGTCTATCACGATCCGAGCCTGCGGATGTTCACCGTGGTCCTGCCGGAGACGATGCGCCACGCCGAGCTGCAGGCGCGGATCGATGTCCTGCGCCAGCTCAGCGAGGAGGCCGCCGACCTGCCAGACTACGTGCGCGATGTCGACGTGGTCTTCGGCGTCGACGGACTGCTCGACCGCAAGAGCGCCGCAGTCAACGACGAGATCGACGCCCCCCACCAGGCCGCCGTTGGGAGCGCGCTCGCCGAGCAGCGAGAGCTGGCGCTCGATCGGCGGGAAGAGGAGCTGATCGCCCGCGAGGAGGACCTGGCGAGCAAGCAGGAGGATCTGCTGGGCCGCCAGGCCGCCCTGGAGCGCGCGCTGGAGGAGCTGGCGGCGTCCCGTGTCAAGCGCGAGCGCGAGCGCGAGGCCCTGCGCGCCCTGTCCCTCGACCTGTCGGGCCAGCGCCGGCTGCTGGCCGCCAGGCGTCGGCAGGCGCCGTCAGCGCTGCCGGTGCCCGGCGGGGGGACGGGAGGCGCAGGCAATGACGGCGACAGGACCGGTGCGGAGCTGAGGCCCCTCGCGGGCGCCCCGTCGAGCGACGCCCGCGAGGCCGGCCGGCCTCACGAAGAGATCGACCGCTGGCGCACGGGTGACGAGGCGGCGGCGCACCTGCTCCACGACGACCGAGTCTACCTCTGCGCCCGCCCGGAGGCTGGCCTCGAGCACTACCGCGACCAGCGACCGACCCTACTGATCCAGCTGCACCGGACGGAGGAGGCAGCGGCCGCGGCCCTCGTCGTCGTCCCCGCCGAGCCGCTGGACGAGCGCGCCGAGCCGCTGCGCTGGATCCTCGACCCATCGTCCGATCGCGACCGCCGGCTGCTCCGACGGCTCGGCGAGTCGTTCTCGGTCCACCTCGATCTATACGACGCCGAGTCCCGCCCGGTGGCGACCTGGAAGCTCGCCGCGCCGCTCGAGGAGAACGCCCGGAAGCTGCTCGCGTTGACCGACGGGCGGCGGAGCACCCCGGATGCCACCGCGTCGCTGGTCGATCGGGTCGCCGAGATGCCCGCCGAGGATCTCCTCGGTCGCAAGCAGCACAACTTCACCCAGGACTCGTTCATCGAGCTGCCATCGCCGTCGGCGGCCCGCCTTGCCCTGGGCATCGTCGGGTACTGGTCCGAGCCGGAAAACGAAGACTATTTGCTGCTGACCAAGTCGCTTCCCCTGCCCCACTGGACCGAGATCCGCCTGCGGGTGCTGCGCCGGGCCCTCGAGTTCGGCCTGCACCTCAACCAGCCCCTGACGATCTTCGCCCTCGAGCGAGAGCTGGCGGCCACCACACCGGAGCTGCTACGGCAGGCGGTGTCCAGCTTCGCCGAGGTCAGCCTCGGCCTGAAGACCAACGACCTCGATCCGATCCAGGAATGGGGCAACTGGAGAGCTCTGCTGGCGGACTGCCTCGAGCACGGGGTGCAGGTCGAACAGCAGATCGAGACCCTCGCTGCCGGTGCGGCCCGACGGGCCCAGGAGTGGGGCGCGGCGATGGTCGACGAGACCGAGCCCGGGGGAGACCTGTCGACGCTGAGCGAGGCCCAGCTGTTGCCTCTGCTGACCGATCGCGCCCAGCGACGCGACGCGGCCATCGAGCTCTGCGACAGGGGCGACCCGGACGCGGCCAGGGCAATCTTCGCCGCGGTTCGCCACATGACCCGCGCCGAGGTAGTGCGAGTGGTCCCGGCGATGGTCCAGCTCGCCGCGGCCGCCGTGCCGCTGCTGATCCAAGGGCTCGGCCACCACAGGAGCTTCATCCGCCAGGGCTGCGCGCTCGGCCTCGGCGCGCTGAGGGCCAGCGCCGCCTGCGTCCCACTGATCGACCTGCTCCTGTCGGAGCCGACGCGGATCTGGATCGAGGCCGCCCGCGCCATCGGCGACCTCGGCCGGTCGGCGCTCGAGGAGGTCAAGGCCGCCGCCGAGCGTACCGACGGCGAGGGACGCGAGCGGCTCGCGTGGGCGATGTCCCACGTCGCCCTCGGTGCAGGGGGCCTCGCCGAGATCGAGCGCCTCGCGCGCGGCGCGACCTCGCCGGTGGACAAGGTCGCGCGCCGCGGGCTGCAGTTGTTGATGCAGGTCAGCCGGATCGACGCCGATGTCCGGGGTGAGGGGCCGATCCGCGAGCAGACGATCGTCCGCGCCTTCTCGCGGCGGTTCTACGAGTCGATGACCGGCGACGTCAACGAGCTGAACGAGGAGGACATCGTCGAGCAGGAGGAGCTGCTCGGTGACGCCGACATCATCGAGGCGATGGAGGTCGACGAGAACAAGCCCCAGCCAGCCGGAACCTAGCGCCATCGGTGTCGGTAATGATTGACCGATGGTGGCGTCAGGCCGATAATCGTTGGTTCTGTTGTCTGTTCCCTCAAGAGATAGGGGGGGTACGAATGCCGTTGAAGAAGAAGGAGCTGAAGCGGTTCAACGAGCTGCTGATGGCAAAGAAGCTGGCGATCTTGCGAAATGCCCAGCGCACACTCTCGGAGGACATGACCCTCGATTCCGAGGACCTCGCCGACGAGATGGACCTCGCATCGAGCGAATACCTGCAGTCCTTCACTTTCCGGCTCCGAGGACGTGAGAAGACCTTCCTCGCGAAGATCGATCACGCGCTAGCGAAGATCGACGCTGGAATTTTTGGCATCTGCGAGGAGTGCGAGGAGGAGGTCTCGCTCAAGCGCTTGCAGGCGCGACCAGAGACGACGCTCTGCATCCGCTGCAAGGAAGATCAGGAGAAGATGGAGAAGGCCTTCGGCTAGCGTTCACCCTGCTCCGTATCAAGCACACCATCTCACCCACGGACGCGGGCCGAGTCATCCACGGATGAGTGGCGACTTCCTCAGTCACTCCACGGCGTCGGTCTCGCCGAGCACGATCAGCGTCATCGCCTCCTCCAGGACGAACTTCGGTCCCGGGCTATAGGTGTAGGCGCCCTGGGCGTCGTAGGCGGCGACGATCAGCAGGTTCCGCGCCTCGCGCAGGTCGGCGCTGGCCAGCTGCTTACCTACCAACGGCGAGCCACCGCCGATGGTGAGCTCCTCGAAGCGCAGGGTCTTGTCCTTGTCGCGCACCATCTTGTCGAGGAAGGTCACGACCTGGGGCCGGATCATCTCGGAGGCGAGCCGCAGCCCACCGATCTGGTTGACGTTGACCACCGAGTCGGCGCCCGCGGCGCGCAGCTTCGGCGCCGCGCGGAAGTCCACCGCCTTGGTGACGATTCGCAGCTTCTGGTTCAACCCTCGCGCGGTGAGCACCACGTAGAGGTTGTCCTTGTCCTGAGGCAGGGCCGCGACGATCCCCGCGGCCTTTTCGATGCCGGCGGAGAGCAGGACGGCGTCGTCGGTGGCGTCGTCGATGATGTGGTCGATCGACACATCTTCAGCGTCCTGGCAACGATTGATCCGCTCGACGTCGTTGTCGATCACGACAAACGGCCAGCGCGCCTCGCACAGCTCGTGGACGATGTGGCCGCCGGTACGCCCGGCGCCGCAGACGATGATGTGCTCGCTCAGCTTGTCGATCATTTTGCGCATCTTCCGCTTGCGACGCAGGTCGAGGAACTCGCCCTCGACCAGGTAAGTGGTCAGGACCGAGAGGAAATAGAGCACGACGCCCGCGCCGAGCACCAGTAGGGTCGCGGTGAACAGACGCGCGTAGGGGACATGGTCGATGCCCCGCAGCACCTCCCCGTAGCCCACGGTGGTCAGCGAGATCACCGTCATGTAGGCGCAGTCGCCCACCGACCAGTCCCCGCCGCCGAGCAGGAAATACCCGACGGTGCCACCGAAGTAGATCGCGAGCATCGCGACGCCGGCGATGTACATCCGACGCCGCAAGCTGGTCGAGCTCTCAGCCGCTCCGTGGTTTGGGCTCTTCGACATGGGCACCGTAGGCTACCCAGACGCCGTCGCGTCCGTCGCGTCCGTCGCGAACAATCCTTAGTCGATGGGCCTTTGCTTGGCAATAACGGTGGGGAGGATCTATGCTGCAGGCTGCTGATCGCGGAGAGAAACTGATGCTAGCTCGCCTTGCCATCGCCGTGGCGGCCACGTCGCTTTGGCTCACGCTCATCGTCGCCGGCTCGCAGATCGCCCTCGCGCAAACGAAGACGCCAGCCGCCAAGCCCACGGCGGCGACTGGCACCGCGACTGGCACCTCCGCTCGAAGGTCGGGCAGGTCCAAGGCCGCCAAGCCGAGGGGCGCTCGGCTCTCCGACCGGATCGAGCAGCTGTCGACCAAGATCGACGAGGCGCTCAAGGCCGGCGCCGACGTGCCTGCGGCGCTCAAGTCATTGCAGGATCTGCACAACCGGGTCGTCGCCCTCAAGCAACAGCTCGACCAGTCCCAGGGCGTGATCCGCGGCTTCGAGGAGATGCGGCGCAAGATCGACGACTACGAGGAGCGGATCGGCGAGCTCGAGCTGACGCTGTCGGCGATCCGCCTCTAGTTCGCCACCGGCCCCCACGGCAACGCCGGCTACCGCGACGGCTTCTATGTCCAGAGCGCCGACCAGAAGTTCCTGTTGCGTATCTCCGGGCTGCTCCAGTCGGCCTACCTCGGGCGGATCTACTCCGAGGCCCAGCAGCACGCGGGCACGGACTTCGGCCAGGACCTGTCGACCTTCGCCCTGCGACGGGCACGGTTGCGGACCTCCGGCCACTTGGTCCACCGCCGGCTGACGTACGACATGGAGCTCGACTTCGGCACTGTAGATCCCGCCAACCCGCTGCTGTCGTTCTGGGCCAACCTCGAGCTCTACCGCGGGCTGCAGCTCCGCGGCGGCAAGCTCAAGATCCCCTTCTCCCGCCAGTTCCTGGTCCACGCCGGCGACCTGCTGTTCGTCGACCGGAGCGTGGTCGTGGACGCCTTCGCGCCGCGCTGGGACCTCGGAGTGATGATCCACGGCGAGGTCCTCCGGCGGCGGATGCTCTCCTACGAGCTGGGCATCTTCAACGGGGCCGGCTCGGCGGCCCCGCGAGACGACAACACCGACTTCCTCTACGTCGGCCGGCTGGTCTTCTCCCCGCTCGGGCCGATGGACTACCGGGAGGGTGACCATGAGGTCGGGCCGTTCAAGCTCTCGCTCGGCGCGGCCTTCTTCGTCGACTTGACGCCCACCGACCTGCCGCTGCGCGAGGGCATCCGCGACCAGACGGCCGCTGCCGGGCGCCTGGATCAAGACGCCGACGGCAAGATCGACAACGTCGCGATCTACACCGCCGCCGGCGAGCTGGCCGTGCGCTACCGCGGCCTCGCGCTCCAGGGAGAGGTGTTCTATCGGCTGGAGGACCCGGGCGCGGTGCTGCCGGATAATCGCGCCACCTGGGGCCTCTACAGCCAGCTGTGCTACTTCTACGAGCCGGCGGGCGTTGAGTTTGGCGCCCGCTACGGCTACGGGCAGCAGCCCGACTTCGGCGTCGACCGGACCGTGATCCGGCCCGACAAGCTGCACGAGGTCTCGTTCGTCATCGCCGGCCTTCCCTGGGGTCGACTGGTCAAGTGGCAGGTGGAGTACACCCACCGCTGGCTACGCGACCTGCAGAAGGTGATCGACGCCGACAACATCCAGACCTTCGCCGGCCTCCAGCTGCACCAGATCCGCCTCCAGGCCCAGCTGGCCTTCTAGTTGATCAGCTTGATGGTGCCACGCTGGGTGGTGACCTCGAGCACGCCGCCGCCCCGGCGCCAGCGGCCCCGGATGCGCTCGCCGTCTCGCTTCAGTCCGCGGAGCTCGACGCCTCCCGGCTCGAACCGGGGGGCCCGCCCGTCGAGGCGGAAGGCGGCGCTGACACCCGAGCCGAGGCTGATGAT
>JAUVBO010000951.1 GCA_030591195.1 Pseudomonadota bacterium | reverse complement strand
GAGGGAGCGCGGGTCCGTTCGCTGATTATGATCGCGGCCCGGGAGCTGGCAAGACCTGCCAGACCGGTGCCCCACGACTACGACGACATCGCTGCGATCTTTGGGCTAGAAAACCAAGCGCACGCTGGTTAGCGCGCCCCTGCAGGGGACGATCGCGCCGCCGCCGCGAAGCTCGAGTGGAGCGAGGTCGCGCTCGCGTGCGTCGCAGAGGGTCGCGGATCGTATCGCCTTGCTGGCGCAGTCCAGCCGGACCTCGACGGGGGCGCAGGCGTGCCGCTGCAGGCGGGCGATCAGTCCCTCACCGCGACTGGCTGGCTTGAGCGCGGTGATCAACACGTCGTCGCGGCTCAAGGTGACCGCCCCGTTGGCCACCGAGTCGAGGTCGGCAGCCCGGGGAGGAAACATCGCTGCCCGCAGGGCCCGGCGTACCCGCTGAGGTAGCTGGTTGGCCCGGAAGTCCCCGCGCGGTGTGAGCACCAGCGCGTAGTCGAAGACCCCTTCGCCGGGGTCAGTGCCCCGGGCTGGGTGAGCCAGCAGCGGCAGCACGCCGAACGCCCGCTCCTTGGGTGCGTTGCGGAAGGTCACCCACTGCAGCGCGCCGCTGAGGTCGGCCGAGACACACGCCGGGCCGCCAAGGAACGCCGCCAGGCCGCGCGGGGCGTCCGGAGCGACCGGCGGACACAGCGGCAGCGAGCGCGCGTCGTCGTTGGCGGGTCTGCCTTGGTCCACCAGATGGACGAACGATCGAGCGGGCCAGAAGGTCGGCTCGTAGAGCTTCTGCCGCGGCCGCTGGACCACCGCGCCGGGGACGTCCATCACCAGCGAAGATCCGCCGAGGCTGGTGGGGAAGCGACAGGTGACGGTATGCCCGCGCCGGACGGCGCCGAGCATCCGCATCCGGATCACCGGCGAGTCTTGCCGGAACCAGAGCCAGCGGACGATCTGTCGGTCGCCGATCTTCACCGAGGTCTGCACCTCGAGCAGCGGGCCGCGTTGGGTCACGTGAAGCGCTGCCTGCTGGGCGCTGGCGCGCTGCACCGCGCGGAACGTTCCGCCGAGGAACTCGTGTCCCATGCGCCACAGCCCGCCCGAGTCGCGGTGGAGCACCAGGTCGTTGCCCGGCCCATCGAGCACCTCCACGCCGTCGCCGTCGCGCAGGCTGACCAGGCAACCGCCGGTCGCCTCGGCGAGGGTGGCGGTGTAGTGCGGGGTGGCGACCTCGAGCACGCCGTCGGGGTGCAACGTCCACTGCGGTGGCTCACCGTCGCCAGGTGGCTCCACCGGCGGTACGAAGTGGGCCGCGCGAGCCGCCTCCAGCGCCCAGTCGGCGAGCTCCTCGCCCTCGGCGAGCCAGGGTTGCTGTTCCTCCTGCCAGATCCGGTCGGGGGAGGTCCCGGTGATGAAGTCGTGGTGGTTGGCGAGCACCACCCTTTCCCAGGCGTCGGTCAGCGGCAACCGCAGCGTCTCGGGGAGCTCGGGCTGGCCGGAGCCGGCGACGAGCTTCTCGGCCAGCAGCAGCTTGCGGACGATCCGGTTGCAGCGCACCTTGGCCTCGGGCCGGCTGGCGTAGAACCCCATCCAGTAGGGATTGGGGTCGAGCTCGAGGGTCGGCAGCTCGTGGCGGTGGGCGTCGACCAGCGCCAGGTAGTCCTCCAGCCCGGCGTTGACCACCCAGATGCCCGTCTCCTGATAGTCGCGTTGATTGTAGCGGTCGAACAACGGCAGCAGGTCGGGGATCGGGTCGTTGAAGTCGCAGCCGATCGGGCAGAAGAGATACGGCGTTCGCGACAGCGGCGCCAGCTGCTTGACGTAGCCCCGAATCCGCCGGGCGATGTGGCGAGGCAGCCGGCACGGCACGCCGAACGCGGTGCCCATCCAGCGGACGATGCCGAGGTGGGCGAGCATGTCGCCCTGAAAGTACGTAAACGCGTTCCAGTGACACAGCACCTCGGAGCCGTCGGGGCCACGCCAGACGAAGTCGAGGGTGGCGAGCTCCTCGAGCAACGCGGCGCTCGAGCCCGGCAGCGGAAACGATGACTTGCGCCGGTAGTCCGCGGCGACGAAGTACATGCCGTCGATTCGGGTCACGGCCGCGTAGTCGAAGCCGAGCGCCTGCAGCAGGCCGGGCAGGGCAGGGGAGTGGCCGAAGTCGTCCGGCAGGTAGGCCAGCCGCGGCTCGACCTCGATCCCTTGCTCCCTCAGCCAGCACTGGCCGTGGAGGTAGTCGCGCAGGATCGCCTCGGTGTGGGGCAGCACCGTATCCGGGGTGGTGATCCCGGTCCCGGTCAGTCGCAGCTGCCCGGCTTCGAACAGCTCGCGCAGCAGCCCGCGTTGGCCGGGCCGCCGGTCCCAGTAGAGCATCAGGAAGAAGAGGCTCTCGATGGCGAAGACCCGGCGTGGCTCGCGCTGGAGCTCGTCGAGAGCCTTGTCGAGCACCGAGACGATCCGCAGCTCGTAGTACTCCTCGGTGGTGTGTAGCCAGTTCGGATCCCAGTGGCTGGTCTCGCCGAAGACCAGCACCCGCTCGGCGTCGTCGGGCACGCCTAGCCGCCGTCGCAGGGCGAGCTCCTCCGCTTCGCGCTGACCGGGCTGGACCGTCGCCAACTGCAGGGCTGTTGAACCAGGCATCGTCCCCTCTACGCCCGTCGCCGCCGATCGGATTCTCCCACGCGAGCCCCACGCCAAGCGCTCGTCTTCAGGCTAGCACCGCCG
>JAUVBO010000181.1 GCA_030591195.1 Pseudomonadota bacterium | reverse complement strand
GCCGGGCGCCGAGGACACCCGGCCGCTGTTTCGCCACCTGGCGACCATTGGCTACAACACGATGCTGCGGGTGCTGCTGCGCTTCCACGGGACGGATACCCACGGGATGAAGGCCTTTCGTCGCGACGTGTTGATCGGCACCGCCGGTCGCTGCGTGGTCGACAAGGACGTCTTCGCGAGCGAGTTCGTTATTCGCGCTGAGCGCGAGCGGCACCCGGTGGTGGAGATCCCGGTGCGGGTGGTGGAGAAGCGCAATCCGTCGATCAACCTCATGCGTCGCGTGCCCAACGTGCTGCGCAACCTGGCTCACCTGACCTACGTCATGCGCATGACCGATTGAGGAGCGCGCGTTCCAGTCGGGGCCCGACGCTTTGCGGCACGCGGGAATGCTGCTAGGGTTGCCGGCGTCATGGCAGAAGAGAAGCTCTGCGCGCTCAGCGTCGACCTCGATCCGCTCACCTGTTACTACGAGATCCACGGCCTCGGCCAGGCGCCGATCCGTCTCGAGTCGACCATCGTCCGGCAGGTCCTGCCGCGCTTCGAGGACCTGTTTTCCGAGGCGGAGGTGCCGGCGACGATGTTCGCGGTGGCCAGCGAGCTGGAGAAGAGCGAGGAGGCTCGCGAGACGATCAAGCGGATGGCGGGCGCGGGTCACGAGATCGGCAACCACACCTACAGTCACCCCTACAACCTGGTCCGGATGACGCCGGCCGAGGTGGCGAGCGAGCTGTCGCGAGCCCACCAGGTGATCACCGAGGTGGCCGGGGCCGAGCACGCGCCGGTGGGCTTTCGCGCTCCCGGCTACTTCATCGACGGCGACGTGGTCACCGCGCTGGTCGATCTCGGCTACCGCTACGACAGCTCGATGTTCCCCTCGCCGCCGTACTGGCTGGCCAAGCTCGGGATCATGGCCGGCATGGCCCTGCGCGGCCGCAGCTCGGGCGCGGTGGTCAGCGATCCCCGTGGCCTGCTCGCGCCGATCGAGCCCTACCGGCCCGACGCCGCCCAGCCCTGGCTGCGGGGGGGCGCTCCACTGGCGGAGCTCCCGGTGGCGATGCTGCGCTACTCGCGGGTGCCGGTGATCGGCACCCTGTTCGCCGCGGGGCCCACCTGGCTCCGCCGCCACGCCCTCGAGCGCATCAGCCGCCGCCGGTTCTTCAACTTCGAGCTGCACGGCATCGACCTTGCTGACGCGGTGCGCGACAGCATCCCCACCGAGCTCGCCGGCCGGCAGCCGGATCTGCGGATCCCGGCCCAGGACAAGCGCCGGATTTTCCTCGAGACCATCGCGTCGCTGAGGAAGGCCGGCTTCACCTTCGTCACTCTGGCCGAGGCCGCGAGTCGTCTATTTCCATAAAATCAATGTGTTAAGGAAAGGGCCCCGACTTTTGCCTCCCTAGGCGTTGACAGCCGGGGTCGAAGGGCCGACATTACGTGCCCCGACGGCGAACCGCTGCTGCGGAGCGCTGAATTTTGTTGTTGTTTCGTCTGACCGAATCCCGTCATTGGAGGGGTTGAGATGGCTACCAAGAAGACACCCCTGCAGATCGTCAACCAGGAGCACGGGGGCAAGGAAAAACTGGTCGACTCGCTGGTCGAGATGCTCGATCGTGGCGAAGAGTCCAAGAACGACTTTCGCGCCCGGCTGCTGGCCGCCGCCAACAGCAAGCTGCTGCGGCTTCACAGCACGATGTCCGAGATCAAGCAGCGCTTCGGTAGCACCGAGAAGATGCTCGACGCGATGCTGGCGCTGAAGAACAAGGCCAAGGACAGCGACTTTCGCGAGAAGCTGCTGACCTACACGCCGGTGCGGCTGCTGGGGTTGTACCGCGACGCCGAGAAGCAACAGCAGAAGGTCGCCTGAGGGCATACGGTACCGGCCGATCGATCGGCTGGGGCTGGATAGCATGGATCGGCTGGATGATATCGTTCGTGCTGTGACCCGGGCGGTCCACCAGCGCCTCGGCGGCGTCGAGCTTGATCTGGTTCGGGACGATCTGGTCGAGACCGTCACCCGCGAGGTGCTCGCGGCGCTGCCTCCGGCGGCGAGCGGTGGCGCCTCACCAGCCAAGGAGGCCGTGAGCAACGGCGATGGCACCGCCACCACCGGCCTCGGCTCGGTGGTGCCCTGGCCCGAAGACTGCCTGCCGCTGACCACCTGCGTCAGCTGCGTCGAGCAGCAGCGCCGCAGCACGGTCGGCAGCCGGGCCGTAGTCACCGCCACCGGACCCAACCGACGGGGAGTGATCGCCACGCTCACGGCGCGGATCGCCGAGGTCGGCGGTGACATCCAGGACGTCAGCCAGACGATCGTCGCCGACTTTTTCACGCTGATCTTCATTGTCGATCTGCAGCATCTCGAGGTGACCTTCGCCGGGCTCAAGGAGCGGACACAGACCGCGGCCGAGGAGCTGGGGATCCACGTCGTGGTGATGCACGAGGACGTGATGCGCGCGCTCCAGCGCGTCTGACCCATAGCCCACACCCGAGCAGATCCCACCGATGTTTTGGCACCGCGATGAAGTGACCGAGATCCTGCGGATGATCGAGCAGGAGCACCTCGACATCCGCACGGTGACCATGGGCGTCTCGCTGCGCTCGGTGATCAAGCCCGAGATCGAGCAGACCGCCGCGGCGGTGCGCGAGCACCTGCTGCGGACCGCCGAGCGACTGGTGCCGACGATCGAGGAGATCGAGGCCGAGTTCGCGGTGCCGATCACCAACAAGCGGATGTCGGTCACGCCGGCGGCGCTGGTGGCCGAGGCCAGCGGCGCCGAGAGCTACGTGCCGCTGGCGCGCGCGATGGACGACGCGGCGGCAGAGGTCGGCGTGGACTACATCGGCGGCTTCTCGGCGCTGGTCGAAAAGGGGATGACCGGCGGCGACCGGGTGCTGATCGAGTCGATCCCGCAGGCCCTGGCGAGCACGGCGCGGGTCTGCTCGTCGGTCAACGTCGCCAGCACCCGGGCCGGGATCAACATGGACGCGATCGTCCTGATGGCGCGTCAGATCAAGGCCCTCGCCGCCGCCACCGCCGATCGGGGCGGTATCGGCTGTACCAAGCTGGTGGTCTTCGCCAACGCGCCGGAGGACAACCCGTTCATCGCCGGCGCGATGCACGGCGTGGGCGAGCCCGACGTGGTGATCAACGTCGGCGTCAGCGGCCCCGGCGTGGTGCTTTCGTCGCTGCGGCGGCTGGTGGCCGAAAACCCGCGCTGCAGCTTCACCGAGCTCTCCGAGACGATCAAGCGCACCGCGTTCAAGGTCACCCGGGCCGGCGAGATGATCGGCCGCGAGGTGGTCCGGCGCCTCGGCTCCGACGTGCAATTCGGCGTGGTCGACCTCAGCCTCGCACCGACGCCGGCGGTCGGTGACTCGGTGGCCGAGATCCTCGAGTCCCTCGGCCTCGAGCGGACCGGCACCCACGGCACCACCGCGGCGCTGGCGATGATCACCGACGCGGTGAAGAAGGGCGGCCTGATGGCCTCGTCGTCGGTGGGTGGCCTCTCGGGCGCCTTCATTCCGGTCAGCGAGGACGCGGCAATGATCGAGGCCGTGCGGGTCGGTGCGCTCTCGCTCGACAAGCTCGAGGCGATGAGCGCCGTCTGCTCGGTGGGCCTCGACATGGTCGCCGTGCCGGGCGACACGCCGCCCGAGACGATCGGTGCGATCATCGCCGACGAGATCGCGATCGGCGTGGTCAACAACAAGACCACCGCCGTGCGGATCCTGCCCGTGCCGGGCAAGAAGGTCGGCGAGAGCTACGACTACGGCGGGCTGCTCGGCAAGGCCCAGGTCCAGTCAGTCAACCCCTTCAGCTGCCGGATGTTCATGCAACACCCCGGCCGCATCCCCGCGCCCCTGACGTCGGTCCGTAATTGAGCTAGCCTGGCTACACCGCGCGCTGAGCGGCCCGGGAGCCCCAGCCCCAGATTCTGCTCACGGTAGTGGTCGGATCTCGAGCGCGCTCCAGCGGCAGGCCGGCAGTCTTCGCTGATCTCAGTCACTTGTACGGACTCTCGTGGTTGAGATCTTGTGCACGGCGCTTGCAATCAAGACCGGGCGTGAGGTCACTCCGAGCCGCCATACTGATCGTCCTGGCGCTGACGCCCCGAGCGGCCCAGGGGCTTACCCGCTGTGAGGTGATCGCGCGGGCCCAGACCTGGGTTGACGAGCAGGTTCCCTACTCCCAGGCCACTCTGCATAGCAACAGCTGCGGCAGCTACCGCCAGGACTGCTCGGGGTTCGTCTCGATGGCCTGGGAGCTGGACAAGTCCTACGTCTGCATCACCCTGCCGCAGGTCTCCGTCGAGCTCGGCTCCTTCGCCGACCTCAAGCCCGGCGACGCGGTCAACAAGACCTGCTGCCACGTGATGCTGTTCAAGGAATGGGTCGACCCCGGCGTGTCGTTCAAGGCCTACGAGCAGCAGACCTGGGGCACGGTGACCGGCATCTTCACCTACACCGTCAGCTGGGCCAAGGGTCAGGGCTACCGGCCCTACCGGCTCGACGGCATCCAGCCTTGCTGCAGCGCCGGCTGCGACGGCTCGCGCGTCGTCGGCCAGAGCTGCAACGTGGTCGAGGACTGCGCCGCCTCGGGCGGGGTCTGCACCGAGGACGCCCTCGGCGCGCGCTGCGTCTCGCCGCGCTGCCCGGCCACCGGTAGCCAGCAAATATGCCTCGACGACGACACCCTGGGCCAGTGCCACGACGGGCAGCTCAGCTCCGAGGCAAGCTGCGCCGGCGGCAGCTTCTGCTCGACGGCCGGGGGCGAGGCTCGCTGCGTCTCGTCGAGCTGCGTCGCGGTGGCCGCCGACTTCGTCGCGCACCAGGTCTGTCTGCCCGACGGGCAGCTCGCGAGCTGCACCGCCGAGGGCGCGTTGCTGGCTGGCCAGCCGTGCCCGGCGCGTCAGCTCTGCGTCACGAACGGCGCAGGGGCGACGTGTGCGGCGATGCCGTCCGACACGTCTGCGACGCCAGCCACGCCAGAGCCGCACCAGACGTCGACGATCACCCAGGGCTCGGGTCTCGGCAGCGGCTCGTTCAGCGGCGGCGGCGCAGACATGATCGGCGGCTGTGCCGTCTGGCCGGCTGGCGGAGCGTCGCCGCCGGCGGGGCTGGCGTTTGTCCTGGTGCTACTGCTCATCTGTCGCCGCCGGCATCGCACCGATCATGCCAACTACCGCTAGCCGTATTGGTTCGAGATCTCATCAATACCCGGCGGGCGGCCTGCCAGGATGAAGTGTGGCGCATTGCCACATGTCGCGGGCCGCTACTGCAATGGGTGGGTGGATGCCCGTCCGCGGGGTTCCGCGCACGCTTGCCGGAAGGACGCGCAATTGCCGCCTCGTGTAGGTGAGGCAAAATGTCACATGCCTTGACTCCACGCACACCCAACCCCTGGGATCAAACGACAACTCCGCTGGCACGTAGCGTGCTTACCCTGTAGCTCAGCTCAGCTCGGAGGCCGAGACCAACGCTCGCTGCCGAGTGAGGCAGAGTAGTCGGAGTAGGAATCGCCATCGCTAGCCATCCCCTCCATAGAGCCCGCCGTGCGGAGTTACAGCAAGGGGCTCGTCGCTCGGGTGGTGACGGACTCTGCCGGTCATGACCGGCGCACGGAGGCACCCCCATGCTTGCCCTCAGCAGCCAGCAAGACGCTCACGCCGCTGCCCAGGCGCGCCCCCGCATCATCCTGGCAGAGGATGATCAGGACATGCGGCAGCTCCTCGCTTCGGCGCTGAGCGAAGACGGCTACGATGTCATCGAAATCGCCGACGGAGCCGAGCTGCTCCAGGCGATCCACTCCCGTCAGCACCAACGCGTCGCCCGAGGGATCATTTCGGACATCCAGATGCCGTTGCTCTCCGGCTTTGACGTGCTGGCCGACCTGCGGTCGACCAATCCCACGATCCCGGTCATCTTGATCACTGCTTTTGGTGACGAACGAACCCATGCGGCAGCGCGGATGCTCGGCGTGGCGGCCGTCTTCAACAAGCCCTTTGATGTAGACGACCTTCGCACAGCCGTACTCAACATCATGCCTCCTCGCCACGGGACGGCGCGCAAAGCCTAGAGCGGTCTTGGAGGCGGACCGGCGGATGACCATCGACCCACGGCAGGGTAGCCCACTTTACGGCGAGGCCTGGGAGTTCGCCGCCTACGGCACGGCCGAGCGGATCAACGACCTCGGCAGCAAGCCCATCGAGCTGACCAGCCTCGGCTCAGGCCAGAAGCACAAGCTGGGGCAACTCAAGGCCACCGCCATCTGCGGCAACGACATCACTTCATCTTGTCTC
>JAUVBO010000063.1 GCA_030591195.1 Pseudomonadota bacterium | reverse complement strand
GACATGTCCGTCCCTTTCGGCATCGTTCCGCCCCTGGCAGCGTGCGGTTTTGCCTATGTACATAGCAAATGGTACGCCAAACTACGATTCGCGTAAAGATAGAAGATTATTCGAATATCGCACCTTATCCCACAGGGACCGATAGCAAACGGCCGTGTGCAACGAGGGGGTCGCGACAGGTGATTTTGGCGTGATTTCGGCTGGTTAAGGAGATGGTGTCAGTTGACCCTACCACGGGGATTCTCTCCCCAGGTTCCGGCGTTCTCGCCACCGGTGGATCCAGCGTTGACCGCTGGGCAAAAGCCACCGAATTGGCGAGAATCCCGCCGTAGCCGAACCGGAGGATCCCGATGAGCGAACATCTCGCGTGCTTCAAGGCCTACGACATCCGGGGACGGATCCCCGACCAACTCGACGAGGCGCTCGCCGAGCGCATCGGCCGGGCCTATGCTCGGGTCATCGGACCGCAGCAGGTGGTGGTGGGCTACGACGTGCGTCTCTCGAGCAAGTCGATCAGCGAGGCGTTGATCGAGGGGCTGACCGGCAGCGGCGTGGACGTCATTGATATCGGTCTGTGCGGCACCGAGGAGATCTACTTCGCCACTTCCCACCTCGGCGCGGATGGCGGCGTGATGGTGACGGCGAGCCACAACCCTCGCGACTACAACGGGATGAAGCTCGTGCGTGCGGGGTCGCGGCCGATCTCCGGCGACACGGGCCTGTACGAGGTCGAGGCCGCGACCGTGGCGGGCGACTTCGTCGTGGGCGAAAGCAAGGGATCCGTCCGCCAGCAGAGCGTGCGTGAGGCCTACCTCGAGCACCTGCTGGGCTACGTGGACGTGGAGGCGCTGAGGGAGCTGAAGATCGTGGCCAACCCGGGCAATGGCTGCGCCGGCCCGGTGATCGACGCCCTGGCGCCCCGGCTGCCCTTCGAGTTGGAGAGGCTCTACTTCGAACCCGACGGCGACTTCCCCAACGGGATCCCCAACCCGCTGTTGCCAGAAAATCGCCCGGCCACCGCCGACAAGGTCAGGCAGAGCGCGGCCGATCTAGGCATCGCCTGGGATGGCGACTTCGATCGGTGCTTCCTCTTCGATGAGCAGGGAGGGTTCATCGAGGGCTACTACATCGTCGGGCTGCTAGCGACCCACCTGCTGGCGCGCCACCCGGGGGAGAAGATCATCTACGACCCGCGGCTGACCTGGAACACGGTCGAGCTCGTGACCCAGGCCGGCGGCGTGCCGGTGATGTCCAAGAGCGGTCACGCCTTCATCAAGGAGCGCATGCGCCAGGAGGACGCGCTGTACGGCGGCGAGATGTCGGCGCATCACTACTTTCGCGACTTCTCCTACTGCGACAGCGGCATGATCCCCTGGCTGCTGGTGGCTCAGGCGATGTCGATCGCCGGGGCGAAGCTCTCGGAGCTGGTCGCCGCGCGAATAGAGGCCTTCCCGGCGAGCGGCGAGATCAACCGTCGGGTGGAAGACGCCGATCAGGCCATCGCCGCGGTGCGTCAGGCGTTCGAGGCCGAGGCCACCGAGATCGACGAGACCGATGGGGTGGGGCTCGCCTTCGGCGACCGCTGGCGGCTCAACCTGCGCAAGTCGAATACCGAGCCGGTGATTCGGCTCAACGTCGAGGCGCGGGGCGATCGATCGTTGATGGAAGATCGAACGGCGGCGATCCTCCATCTGCTCGGCAGGCTCGGCGCCCAGGAAGCCTGAGGCGCGCTCCTCCGGATCGAGGTCCTGCTCCGCGGGATCTACTAATGGTCGGCGGCGCGACCAGACAACTGCACTAGCCGATTAGCTGGCTAGCCCATCCACCGGCGTGCGCCCGGGTCTCCCGGCATTGTCGGCCAAACGACAGTGATTTCGGAGCGGCAGGTCGTGGCACGTCGATTGCTCACAGGAGGTTGCATCGGGAGAAGGACAGATGAAGACAATCACGACGACCATCGCCATCACCTGCTTCGGCCTGAGCCTCGCCATGACCCAGGACGCGTGGGCCTGGGGTGAGGGTCGGGTCAAGGCTGGCAAGTCCCAGCTCCGGCGTGGGGGCACGCAGCTCAACGCTGCTGCGCGTCACCGCGGCAAGATCGGCAAGAACCTTCGCCAAGGGGTCGGCTATGGGCTGCAGGTCCCGGGGGCGGCCGTGGCGCCGACCGGAAGCGGCAAGGCGATGCGCCACAAGTCGGCCAAGGGCTTTACCAACTTCGCCAAGAACATCGGCGGCTCGATCACCAAGAGTATCGCCGGGCGCTTCACCCGCAGCCGCGGGCGGGTCAACCTGGCCGTCGGCACGACCGAGCAGGCTGTCGGCAACGCCGTCGGTAACGCGAAGAAGGCTGTCTGGAACTCGAAGCCGGTCTCGTACATGCGCCTGATCGGTGCGGCTAGCGGGATCGCGCTGGGCAAGCTTGGCCGGGCCATCGGCGGCGCGCGTCGCGGGCTCGAGTCAAAGAACATCGCGGCCTTCGTCAAGGGCAACGGTGGAGCGGTGCCCAGTCGCTTCAAGAACCAGCGGGCCAAGAGGTCGCAGAAGCCGTCGATGACGGGGATCCCTGCCAAGGCGGTCCCATCGAACCAGCTGATGGACATGGCTGGCCAGCTGCGGTAGCGGTCGCTCCGCACCAAGACCTCTCCCCCTCCGCTCTCTCCCCCAAAACCAGATCGATCAATCGGAGCCGCTCGCTGCGTCCGCTGGCGCGCCTTGATCGGCGGCGGGACGGCCCTCGGGCGCCGGCCTCTGCTTCTGCTTGACGATGCCGTCGATCAGCTGCTCCCAGAACTCGGCCCTGATCAGGCCGCGCCCCTTGACGTGCCTGCCGTTGACATAGCAGCTCGGAGTGCCGCTGACCTTGCGCGCGATGCCCTCCTCGATGTCCTGGCTCACCGCCTGGCGTGCCTGCTGGCCAGCCAGGCAGGCCTCGAGCCGCTGGAGGTCGAGGCCGACCAACTGGGCGAAGCGCTTGAGGTTGCTCGGTTGGAGCAGCTTCTGGTTGCGGTAGAGCAGCGACGAGTAGTGCCAGAACTTGTTCTGCTCGGCGGCGCATCGCGCGTAGAGCGCAGCGGCACATGAATCCTCGTGGAACGGTCGCGTGACGCTCCGGTTGCAGGACTGGTCGAGCGGGAAGTCGCGATGGATCAGCCGCACCTTTCCCTCGTGGTTGGTGATCACCGCGTGGGTCGCCCGGTGCAACAGGGCGCAGAAGGGGCACTCGAAGTCGGTGAAGACCTCGATCGTCACCGGGGCCTCGCGGGGACCGACGGTCAGTCCCTGCTGAGGCATGCCCTTCCACGGGTCGTCGGTCACCGGCACCGACGCGGGCTTGCGCTTGGCCGCCATCAGCCCGGGGACCCAGAAGAACTGGGAGACCCCGACGCCGACGACGAGGAAGGACAGGACCAGCGTTATCCCGCTCATCCGATGCGCCAGCTCCCGCGGTCCCTCGCGGAGCAGCTCGCCGATCCGCCGCCGGTGCGCCACCCCGAGGATCAGCAGCACTAGGATATTGACCCCGTAGACCACCGAGCAGAGCAGGCACAACGACTGGATCCGGAAGACCGAGACCCAGGCCATCAACAGTGATATCGGCAGGGCGAGGAGCATCATCGCCAGGACCAGCGAGTCCCAGGCGCGCACCTTCCATAACTTGAGCGCCGACAGCAGCACCATCCCGATCCCGAGCACGAAGAACTCGAGCGCGTAGAGCGAGATCGGGATTCCGAGCAGCGTCGAGTAGGAGCTGGCGGCGACCTTGACGCAGTCGACCTTCTCGCTGACCTTGCAGAAGCTTGCCACCGCCTCGGCGGAGGGCGCTGCCTTGACCTTCACGTAGAGGTGGGTCAGGTAGACGTTGGATCCCGCAGCGAGCAGCAGCAGCAAGGTGATCGGCGCCACCAGCGCCCGTCTTCGCGCGGCCAGCGCGTCGTTGTCTGCTACCTTCCGGTCCATCGCGGTTGAGAGAATACCACCGTCGATCGAGGGAGGTAGCCCGTTTTTCGCCCGACCGTCGCCCCTGGATCTCCCTCGCGCGCGACGCCGAGCTTTGCGCTCACGCGGCGCGGGGCGGGATGCTAGGCTGGGCAGCGAAATGGGTTCGACCCCGAAACCCCGGAGACGACGCCGGAGGCGACACGGCTGGCGCATCGGCATCGCGCTGGTGGTCACCTACCTGCTCTATGGTCTGTTGATGCTTGCACTGCAGCGATGGTTCCTCTTCCCTCGACACGCGACCTCGCCCCACCCCGAGACAGCAGACCGGGTCGCCGGGCTACAACAGCTCTGGATCGACGTGCCCGGCGGTCGGGTCGAGGCCTGGCTGCTTCCCGGCGACGGCGTCTCGGCGAGCGCGCCGGGTCCGGCGGTGATCTTCGCCCACGGCAACGCCGAGCTGATCGAGGACTGGCCCGACGAGCTGGGCGCCTACCAGCGGCGGGGCGTCAGCGTGCTGCTGCCCGAGTATCGCGGCTATGGCCGCAGCGCCGGGTCGCCCTCCCAGGAGGCGATCGCCGCCGACCTGATCAGGTTCTTCGACCTGCTCGTCGCGCGGCCTGAGGTGGATCGCAACCGGATCGTTTTTCACGGTCGCTCCCTCGGCGGCGGGGCAGCCTGCGCGCTGATGCAAGCGCGTCGGCCGCGGGCGCTGATCCTCCAGTCGACCTTCACCAGCATCCGGGCGATGACCCGGCGCTTCCTGTTGCCCGGCTTCCTCGTCCGTGATCCCTTCGACAACCTCGGGGTGATCGAGCGCTACGACGGCCCGGTGCTGATCTTTCACGGTCGCAAAGACAACCTGGTGCCTCATCGTCACGCCGAGCAGCTCCACGCCGCTGCGCGCCGCAGCCAGCTGATCAGCTACGACCGGGCGAGCCACAACGACTGTCCGCCGGCCGCCGAGCCCTTCTGGAAGGAGATCTTCGCCTTCCTCGAGCGCGAGAAGATCCTCTGACGCGCTATACTCGGACGCATGAACCACGCGCTGGGAATGACTGTCGTGATGCTGATTGCTGGCTGTGGCGCGAGCGACGGCTCGACGGCTGACGCCGCGCCGGACGCGGTGGCCGGCACCGACACGCGGCCCGATGCTCCGGTGTCGGACTCGTCAGCGCCGGACTTGCCGTCGCCGGATGGGCCGCCAGCGGATCAGGGCGTGGATGGCCCCGCCCTCGACGCGGCGCCCGATCAGGAGGCCGACGCGCCGGTCCCTGACGCAGCCGCACCCGATCTCTCGCCGCCCGACCTGGGGACGAAGGACGCCGGCCCGGCCTGCGCCGGCGGCACCTTGCTCCAGACGCTGGCGGTCGACATGGTGATCTGCCAGGGCGCCGCCAAGCGCTCCCAGTGCGATGCCGCGCCGACCTGCGGTGGGTGGAGCCTCTGCAGCGCCAGCCAGTATCGGGCCCGGGGCGGTGAGACGATCCCGGCGATCACCGAGGCGTGGCTCGCCTCCTGCGTGCGTGATGGCGGGGCGATGATCGCGCCGAGTGACAGCGTCTGCAGCTCCTGCAGCGGGGTCGCTAGCATGAGGACCACCAGCTGGGAGTGCGACGGCAGCGACGACACCGCCACCTCGGCCGCCCGGGTCGGCGTGGCGTCCCACCCAACGTGTCATCGGGTCGGCTCGAACAGCGCCAGCCGGGAGGCGTTCTGGATCGCCAAGCCCTCCGACATCAAGCTCGCCGCCGCGGTCTGCTGCAGGTGAAGTTACGCTGCTAGCCGATGTCCTCGATGCAGCCAAAGAGGACCTCGACCTGGCGCAGGTCCTCGGCCTGGCAGGTGGCGGGGCAGAGGTGCACGGTGGCGGTGGCGGCGTCGACGTACCAGCCGCCGTCGGCACCACACTCGGCGGCGTTCGCCCGACGGGGTGGGGTCGACCAGACGCCGGCGGCGGTGCTGGTGTTGACCTGCACCCGCTCGGAGCTGACCTGGCTGCCCTCGGGTACTCCCGAGGCCTGGTAGCTGCAGGGCAGGGCGACCATGCTGGCCACGTTGGCCGATAGCTGGGCGAAGACCGCCGACCAGTCGGTCTGGCAGATCGGGACCTTGATCCCGCCGGTCTGCTCGGTCAACGCGAGGTAGACCGATCCAGGCGCTGCGCCGGTGAGGCAGCCCTTCGGGTGGGTGCCGTAAGAGACGATGCTGTGGAAGACGAAGCCGTCGGGGAAGCCCGGCGTCGCCAGGCTGGCGACGGCCTGGTTGAACCACTCGGCGCCGACCTCGCTGTTGTCGTCGGTGGTGATGATCAGCACCTTCTTGCCCTGCGGGCGGATGAAGTCCTTGTAGCGAGGGTGGAGCGCGATGATCTGCTTCAGTCCGTCGTGGCTGCCGACGTACTCGTTGACGTGGCGGTAGCGCTCGCCGTCGCCGCAGTCCGGCCCGGCCAGCGGTTGAGGGACACAGATCTTTTGGCCGCCGAGCACCACCACCCGCACGTCGAGCTTGGCCAGGGTCAGGTGCTCGACGAACTGGTTGATGTTCTCCTGAATCCAGCCCATCTCGTCGGTCATCGAAAACGAGCTGTCGACGGTCCAGATGATGTCCACCGGGGTGTGGCTGCGGTCGCCGGTCTCGGTCGCGCAGGAGGGCCACGGTGGCGTGACACGACCGCTGGGATCTGGTGGCAGCTTGTCCTGGCAGGCTTGCTGGCAGAGCGGGTCGGCGCAGTCGATCTGGCCATCCGCGTTGTTGTCGACGCCGTCGTCGCAGCTCTCGCCGGTGGCGGGCACGGCGGCGGTGTCGCCCGCGCAGGCGGGCAGCAGCGCGGCGGTGAGGAGCAACGGCAGCGCGGCGCGACGGAGAAGCAGAGACAGCCTCCGCCTCCCACCTCCTCCGCAGCAGGCCGAGGCTGGCACTAAGCCGCGGGCCATCAGCGGCTGGCGGTGAAGGTTCCGACGCCGATCCACTCGCCGCCGGTCAGCTGAGTGATCGTGCTGCCGTCGGCAGCCATGCCGATCGTGGCGTGGCCGGCGAGGGTCACCTGGTTGCCGTGGCCGCTGTCGGTGATGTCCTGCCGGATGTCGTTGTAGAGGTCCACCGCCATCTCGGCGACGATGCTCTGGCAGGCGCTGTTCATCCCGGTCTTGATCGCGCTGATCTCCACCGAGGTCGGGTTGTCGCGCCAGGTCTTGTAGTAGTCGGCCACCGCGTCGGCGATGCCGGTGCAGTCGACCATCGCGGTGAAGATCGCCTCGAGCTTGTACTCGTTGAAGGTGTCGACCAGCAGGGTGCCGATGATCGCCTCGGCGATCGGCAGGCTCAGGGTGTGCTCCTCGAAGCGTAGCCGCTGGGCGTTCTCCAGCTTCAGCTTGGCCTCGGTGCTGAGCGTCATCTTCGGCGTCTCGCCGTAGAGGTTGATCCCGTCGCGCAGGTAGTACTTGTTGTTGACGCCGCCGACGTTGGCGGTGAAGTACTCGAACTTGTGGGTCGCGGTCAGCTGGCCCGGGTTGTCCGTCGACTCGTCGTTGATCTCCAGCGAGGTGTAGAGCTTGACGTCCGAGACGTTGGCCAGCGCCTGGTAGACCTGCTGGATCTTGGCCCGGGTTAGCTGGGCGCTCGGCCGCTGGGAGGTGACGTAGCCCGATAGCTCCTCCTGGACCACGCCGACGAGCAGCGAGGTCCACCAGTCACTGCCCGCGAGGGAGCGCTCGACGATGAAGTCGAACGGGTCGGACGGACTGTCGGACATCTCCTTCAGCAGGTTGGCGACCCGCACCAGGTTCAGCGGGTAGTTGAAGTTGGTCTGGACCAGCAGCGCGTTGCCGCTGATGTCGACCGAGAAGTCCTCGAGGTAGACGTTGGCCGCCCGGGGGATGCGCTGCTCGACCTCCTGCTGGGTGATGCTGATGTTCTCCTCGCAGCCCTTGGCGACGGTGGTGCCGTTGTTGGTCGCCACGGCGATCACCGCGTACTGCTGCCCGGGCTGAAGCCCGCTGAACTGCACCGGCGTGCCGCTGGTCGAGATCGCCACGGTGTGGCTCGGCTGGGCGATGCCCACGGCCGCCGCCGGCGGCATTCGCGGATCGAAGGTGGTGCAGGCGATGTTGTTGACCAGCGTGACCTGGGCCTGGGTGGCCGAAGCGGCCGAGCGCGAGTAGACGGTGACCTGCAGGATGCCGCCGTTGGCCTTGGCCACGGTCACCTGGACCTGGACCGGCATCGCGCCGTCGGCCTCGGCGACGACGACGAAGCTCGCCTCGTAGGCCGCCTTGATGCTGGTCCGGGCCACGCCCTGCGGATCGGCCCGCGCGATCACTGTCTCGACCACCGCGCCGTTGGAGGCGCCATCGATCCGCAGCCGCACGGCGCCGCCGACGATCGGGTAGCCGTTGGTGTCAAGGTACTGGAAGGCGAGCTCCTTCGACTCGAACTCCCTCAGCTGCATGTTGGAGATTCCGTGGACACCGAGGACGTTGCCCGAGCTGGTCTCGCCGCAGCCGCCGATGGCGATCAGACCTAGTATTGCAAGTAGACGCTTCATAGTTTCCCCTCCGTACTATAATTCATATAGCAATTTTCGTTCCAGATCGACTTTCCTTTGCTTTCAGGCGTTTGGGAGCAGAACCAGCGGCTAGGAGGGGGTTCGACTCCAGGGCGCGCAAGACCATGCGCCACGGCTGATGCAGGGATTCCAGATAGTTACGAGGGGGTCAGCTTGCCCCACCACCAGGCAAGCGTGTTGGCCACTAGTCATAAAACGTTTATGT
>JAUVBO010000194.1 GCA_030591195.1 Pseudomonadota bacterium | reverse complement strand
GAGGTAGACCGCGGCGAGCAGCCCGGCGCTGGCGAAGGGCAGCAGCCGCAGGCGATGGCCCTCACGCCCGAGGAGCAACGACAGGCCCGCGAGCCAGGCCAGCAGGCCCGCGATCAGCCCCACCGCGCCCAGCACGAGGTCGGCCAGGACGGCGTGGAAGACCACCCCCGCCACGGTGGTGCCGATGCTCTCGACAACGAAGATCCGGGCCGCCCAGCGGCTCGGCGAGAACCCGTCAGGAACTATCAACGAGACCAGGCCGAAGGCCCCTCCCAGCAGGACGCACGAGGGCGCGAGGCAGAGCAGCGCCGCCAGCGCTGCCCGGCCGGGTCCGGTGACGTGATCCATCGCGCCGTAGGCGGGCAGGGTCAACAACTGCGCCAGCAGGCTGACGACCATCGCCACCGGCAGCAGAAAGAGCACCGCGGCCAGCACCGGCTTCGGGTCCGCCGGCGCGAGCCACGCCGCCGCCGCGGTGGACAGCCCGACCAAGACCAACCAGGTGCCGAGCACCAGCCCGATGGTCAGCTCGTTGCCGTAGAGGCCCGCCAGCACCGCGCGAACCGAGGCCACCTGCCAGACCAGCGACACGGCGCCGATGGCAAGCAAGGGCACAATTTCCGGAGTCAGTCGTTTCAAGTCAAACCGCAGCGGACACTGACGATGGTCGGGTCCCACTTATTGCACCTTATGGCGGATTGCACAAAGGTTGCGCAAAAGTCCCCCAAGTGTTTTAGATCGTTATGGTCTGATGGGACGCTCCCATTGGGCCCTTGACAAAGTCGAGGCGCATCGCACGCGGTGCCCGAGGGTTTCCGCGGTGTCTCGGTCGAGGGGTATTCGATGCTCGCGCGCACGACAGGTCTTCGTTCTCGTCCGACCCGCACTCGCTGGATCCACCTCGGCCTGGTGGCCGCAGGATGGCTCGCGCTCGCGCCCGCGCCCGCGCGCGCCCAGACGCTCGGCTTCTCTGCCCAGCGGTTCCGGCCAGCCGCGAGCCCGATGAACTACTACAACACGGAAAGCGGGCAGACCCTGCCCCACCTCAGCCCCTCGGTGGGCCTCTACGTGCACTACGCCCACCGACCACTGCAGGTGATCAACCGCTTCACCGACCAGCGGCTCTACGACGAGGTCAAGTACCAGCTCGGCGCCGACCTGATGGTCGCCTTCGGCCTCTGGAATCGCCTCGAGCTCGGCCTGACCCTGCCGATCATGCTGACCCAGGACAGCGATCCCCGGCCGGCGGGCTTCCCGGCCCAGCTGGCGCTCGGCGCGGGCCTCGGCGACCTGCGGATCATCCCCAAGGGACGCCTGTTCACCGTCGGCCCATTCACCACCTCGATCACCGCCGCGATCGAGGTCCCGACCGGCGATCCGCTAAACTACGTCGGCAATGACGGGGTGACCTTCGAGCCGCGGCTGATCCTCGAGCTCGACTGGAACGTCTTCGCGGTGGCCCTCAACGGATCGATCCGACTGCGGCCCGACCGGAGCTTCACCTTCGCCACCAGCCCGCAGACGGTCACCGTCGATGACGAGATCTTCGCCTCGGCCGCCCTCCGCTTCGGCTGGCGCGAGGCCTTCGAGTTCATCCTCGACGCCCACCTGGTGCTGGCGCTCGGCGAGCAGGATGCGGAGGAGCGCGCCGGCGAGGTGCTCGGCGGCGTCCGCTTCCACCTGCCCCTCGGCTTCATCATCAACCTCGGCGCCGGGCCGGGCATCGGCCGGGGCGTCGGCACGCCGACCTTCCGCGTGCTGGGCGGCGTGCATTGGATGAGGAAGCGCAGCAAGGAGAAGGTCGGAGACCGCGATGGTGACGGCATCCTCGACCCCGTGGACCAGTGCCCCGACGACCCGGAGGACAAGGACGGCTTCGAGGACGAGGACGGCTGCCCCGACAAGGATAACGACAAGGACGGGATCCTCGACACCGAGGACGAGTGTCCGAACGTTGCCGAGGACGAGGACGGCTTCGACGACGACGACGGCTGCCCCGACACCGACAACGATCACGACGGCCTCACCGACGCGGATGACAAGTGCCCGGCGGACCCCGAGGATCACGACGGCTTCGAGGACATCGACGGCTGTCCCGACAAGGACAACGACGGCGACCGGATCCTCGATCTGGACGACCGCTGTCCGAACCACCCCGAGACCGTCAACGGCGTCGACGACGAGGACGGCTGTCCGGACGTGGGCAAGGGACCGGTCAAGATCCAGCACGGCCGGATCACCGTGCCGCCGGTCTACTTCGCCACCAACAAGGATCGGATCCTCAGGCGAAGCTTCCGGGTGCTGGGCAAGGTCGCCGAGCTGCTGCGAGACAACCTCTGGGTCAAGAAGGTCCGGGTCGAGGGGCACACCGACAACCGCGGTGGCGACGAGTTGAACCTGGACCTCTCCCGCCGTCGTGCCGCGAGCGTCACCCAGTTCCTCGTCAACAAGGGGGTCGACGCCGATCGCCTGACGCCGCAGGGCTTCGGCGAAACCCAGCCAAGGGCACCCAACACGACGCGGCGAGGGCGGGCCAAGAACCGCCGGGTGGACTTCATCATCACCGACCCGGCCAAGGCCGGCGAGGCGCCCGCCTCCCCGGGCCCCGGGCCAGCACCAGAGCCACCGCCGGCCAAGACCCCGGAAAAGCCAGTGGATCCGCAAGTGGAGCAGGAGCAGCCCTGACCGCGGGGGGGGGGCGCTTTTCGGACGCTGAAGCCTGGTTGAAACGATCGCAAAGTTTCGCGCAAATTTGTATACTTGCAGCACGAGCGTTGGTTTGGGGCCCATCAAGGCTGGCAACTACAGTCGCCAGCCGAGGGGCAACGGCTGACCCCAGCGTCCCGAGGACACGCGACATTGACCCCAAGATTCCCACCATTTGTTATGGGCGCCCCGGCACTCAGTTTCTGGCGCGGGGATTGCAGCAAACGCTTGGAAATCCGGCAAAGTCGCCGGGCACCGGCGGAGAGAAGCTCCATGTTCAAAAAGTGCACGTCGTCACGAATGGTTGGGCGCCTCACCTCGATGGCGCTGATCGCGCTCCTGGCAAGCGCGGGCTGCGGAAAGAAGACCGACAGCAGCTCTGGCTCCGGCGGCCTCGCCAAGGGTGACACCCCCACCGACCAGTGTGCGCCGCCCAAGGTGCTGCTGGTGATCGATAAGTCGTCGAGCATGGTCCGCGCGTCGATCGGCGGCAAGACCCTCTGGGAGATCGCCAAGGACGCCATCGGCACGGTGGTCAACACCTACCAGAGCTCGGTCAAGTTCGGCCTGATGATGTTCCCGACCCCAGACAAGTGCCAGCCGGGCACGGTGACGGTGATGCCAGCGGACAACACCGGCGCGGCGATCCTCGCCCAGCTCACCGACCCGCCCCCTCAGGGCGGAAACTACACACCGATGTCCCAGAGCCTCGACGGCCTGGCCAACCTCGACGAGATGAAGACCGGCAACACCCACGTGCTGCTGATCACCGACGGCTGGCAGTGGTGCGACGGCGCGGACAACGGCGCGATGCGCTTCACCCCGGTCAACTCGGTGGCAACGCTGAAGAGCCTCGGCGTGACGACCCACGTGGTCGGCTTCGGCTCGAGCGTCGACGTGCTGACCCTCAACCGGATGTCCGACACCGCCGGCACCAAGATCAGCGCCACCTGCGACGTGACGAGCTCGGTGGCGACCGGCGACAACTGTTACTACCAGGCCAACGACCCGACCCAGCTGGTGGCCGCGCTGCAGACGATCACCGCCCAGATCAGCGACGAGATCTGCGACGGCCAGGACAACAACTGCAACAACGTCGCCGACGAGGGCCTCGACCAGGGCGACCTCTGTGACAAGCAGGACGGCGTCTGTGCCGGCGCCCGGTCGGTCTGCGGCGGCGTCCAGGGCTGGGTCTGTGGCGACGGCGTCTACGCCGCCCAGGCGATCGCCAACGGCGGGACCTACGAGGCTGGCGACGAGACGATCTGCGACGGCAAGGACAACGACTGCGACGGCCAGGTCGACGAGAACTGCGCCTGCCAGACGGGCCAGACCGAGGCCTGCGGCTCGGACGTCGGCGAGTGCGCCAAGCACCAGGGCACCAAGAGCTGCGTCAACGGCCAGTGGAGCGACTGCGTCGGCGACAAGAAGCCGGGCGCAGACGCCGAGATCTGCGACGGCCTCGACAACGACTGCAACAACCAGATCGACGAGATCGGTTGCCAGTGCCTCGTCGGCCAGACCGACAACTGCGGCACCGACATCGGCGAGTGCGTCCAGGGCACCCGCACCTGCGGCACCGACGGCAAGTGGGGCGCCTGCCTCAACCAGATCAAGCCCAACGCCGAGGCGTGTGACGGCCGGGACAACGACTGCAACGGCCAGATCGACGACAACATCGACCCGCCGAAGTGTGCCAACCAGGTCGGCGTCTGCCACGGCGCGCTGATGACCTGCGGCGGCAACGCGGGCTGGAAGCCCTGCACCGACGTCGAGTACCAGGCCCAGGCCAAGACCCACGGCGCGACCTACGAGGACGACGAGAGCGCCTGCGACAACTTCGACAACGACTGCGACGGCACCATCGACGAGGGCTGCGATTGCATGGACGGCCAGGTCCAGTCCTGCGGCAATACCCAGGGCATCTGCCAGCCGGGGACCCAGGCCTGCATGGGCGGCAAGTGGGGCCAGTGCCAGGGCGGCCTCCAACCCTCGCCCGAGATCTGCGACAGCCAGGACAACGACTGCAACGGCCAGACGGACGAGAGCCTGACCCAGCCCTGCAGCTCCCAGTGCGGCGCTGGCAGCCAGACCTGCAACAGCGGTGTCTGGGGTAACTGCAGCGCCCGCGCGCCGTCGGGCGAGGTCTGCGACGGGCTAGACAACGACTGCGACGGCACCGTCGACGGTGTCCACATCATCTGCGCCAACGGCGGTGTCTGCCTCAACGCCCGCTGCACCCCCCGGGAGCAGCCGGACAGCTTCGCGATGACCGTCGGTGGCGGCCTAGCCTGCCAGATCGACGGCGCCGGCGGCACCGCCGCGCTGCCGACGTTGCTGCTCCTCGGCTTGCTGCTGGTGGTGCGCCGCCGCCGGGGCTGAGAGGGCTCGCGATGAGCGAAGCAGAGCGACCCGAAGCAGACCAACCTGGGGGTGCGCCTCGCTACGTGAAGGTCGACGACCTGCGAGAAGAGGGCGACGACAGCACCTGCCTCAGGCCCCTCGGCCTCTGCGACCTCGGTGGGTGCTGCGACATCTGCTGGTACCGGCACGACCACCCACGGTTCAAGGATCGCAAGAAGCCGGCCAAGAGCGAGTAGCCAGTCTCGGGTCAACCGTCTCCACCCCAACTGCTCGTAATAAAACACCAATCTTCCCACGTGCGTCCAGCATGGGGCTCGGGGCTCCATCCCGATGGCGGCGACGGCGCCAACTGCCCGCAATTCCGACGATACATGGCGCGTTTGCCTGGTCCGGCTCTTGCAGTTAAACGGGACATGATCCCTGCCTCTGCACGCACCACCCTGACTGTCCTGTTCGCCCTGTTGACCATCTCCGCGCCAACCAACGCCCTCGGCGCCCCCGACGTGGCCGCCCGATTGACGGCTGACGGGCTCCAGGCCCTTGGCAGGGCCGTTCCGACGATCGCCCCGCACGAGTTCACCCTCGCCCCGATCGAAAAGGAAATATCGAGCTGCCTCGTCGCCAAGTCGAAGCTCAAGATCGCGTCGACCCAGATCAAGGTCGACTGGCTCGAGTCGTCGATCGTCAACCAGGGAGGACAGATCCAGGTCGACATCACGGCCGACCTCGGCGCCGTGGCCGCGACCAAGGCCTCCGTCTGCGGCGTGTTCGGGGTCAGCTGCAACCTCCACCTGAGCAGTGACGCGGCGCGGATCAACGCCTCGTTCACCCCCCAGGTAGTGGACGGCGTGGTGCGGCTGACCGACCCGAAGGTGACGATCGACATCGCCAAGAGCCGGACCGCGATCAAGGTTAACGGCTGCGGCCTGGCCGGCGCCGTGCTCAACCTCGCCGTCAGCCTGCTGAAGGGCCGGATCGTCGAAGCGGGGCGCAAGTTCCTCTCCGACTTCGCCGCCAATGAGCTGCCAGCAATCATCGAGTCAGCCCTCACCGACGTCGCCTCCTACAGCGCTACCTTCGACGATCGCTACCGAGTCGAGGCCACGCTCACCGGGCTCGACCTGTCCAGCGGCGG
>JAUVBO010000210.1 GCA_030591195.1 Pseudomonadota bacterium | reverse complement strand
GACGGTGGCGATCGGTGTAGCAGCCGGAGGGCTGCCGGGCCTGCTGGGTATCGGCACGGGGGGAGTCCTGGTGCCGGCCTTCACCTTCCTCTTGCGCACGCCGGTCAAGACCGCGATGGCAGCCTCGCTCACCTGCTACACCTTCACCGCGGCCATCAGCTCGGCCTTCAAGCTGTCGCAGGGCTACGTCGTGCTCGACGCGGCCCTCCCGCTCTGCCTCGGCACGCTGCTCGGCGCCAACCTCGGGGCGGTGATCAACCGCCGCTTTGGCTCAGGGGTTGCTCAGCTCGCCTTCGGGGTCGTCTTTCTCTTCGTCTCGCTCAAGTTCATCGTCTCTTTCCTTGGAGTGAAGTCATGAACACGACGTCCGAGCCCTCTACGCTCGAGCAGGCCAGAGCCCGCCTACGAGAGATCGTCGAGCAGGCGCACCTTCTGGGCGCCCACGTCGCCGTCCGGGTCAAGCCGCTGACGCCCGAGGAGGCGATCGGCAAGCCGGAGCGGCAGGACTTCCCGATCATCGTCGGCAAGGAACGGATCATCGAGGCCGGCGTCCTGGGAGCGCGGGGGCACGCCTTCACCGACTCACCCCGGGAGCTCACTGGGACCATCGCGCAGGTGCTGGGGCTCGGTCTCGACACCAGCCCCAACCGCGCGATCTTCGTCGCCACGCTCAACGCCGTGCTGAGGCACCTCGACCGGGTGACCGGCACGGTGCACTGCAAGGACGACGATCCCGAGCTGTGTGCGCGGGAGATCGCCGGGCTGCTGCTCGACAGGTACGGCCGGGTGGAGGTGGGCCTCGTCGGCCTGAACCCCGCCATCGCCGAGCGACTCGTGGACACCTTCGGCGAGGACCACACGCGCATCACGGACCTCAACCGAGACAACATCGGAGAGCGCCGCTTCGGCGTGGAGATCTGGGACGGTGGCGAGCGCACGGAGGAGTTGATCGACGCCTCCGACGTGCTGGTGGTCACGGGGACCACTCTCGTCAACGGCACCTTCGACGACATCCACCGACGGGCACTAGCTGCCAAGAAGCACTTCATCCCCTATGGCGTCTCGGCTGCGGGCGTCTGCGCGTTGATCGGCATCGAGCGGATCTGCCCCCGTGGCCAGGACGAATGAGCGCTGAGGGGAGTGGGGCGGAGCGCCGCGCAGCTCCGCTCGCCAGCCGCTGTCCAGCGGTGACCAGCGATGCTCGCGGAGGCTCGGCCATCAGTCGTGCCAGTATCTGCGCTGCTGTCGGCGTTTTCTGGCACAATGGCGGGCCCATCGCTGGTTGACCCACGGAGAGGCCCACGCCATGACCACGCCGACCGAATCACCACCGATCCTGGTGGTCGGCAGCTGCAACTATGATCTGACAATCGCGACCGACCACCTGCCGGCGCCTTCGGAGACACTGCTTGGCGGCGAGTGCGTCGGCGCCCCGGGCGGCAAGGGGGCGAACCAGGCCCTCGGCCTGCAGCGCCTCGGCGCGCCGGTGAGGTTCCTCGCCCGGGTCGGCGACGACCACTACGGCGACAAGATCCGCCGACACCTCGACGACCAGGGGCTCGACACGTCGGCGATCAGGGTGACCGCCGGCGAGCCCACCGGCGTGGCGATGGTCACCGTCGATCGCGCCGGGACTCGCTCGATCGTCGTCGCGCCCGGCGCCAACGGCGGCCTCGCCGAGGGGCACGTCGACCGCTTCCTCCGCGACGCTCCTTCGGGCGCGGTGCTGGTGACCCAGCTCGAGATCCCGGTGCCGACGGTGACTCACCTGCTGCGGCTGGCCAAGCGCTACGACCTGCGCACGGTGCTCCACGCCTCGCCCGCGGTGAGCTTCCCGCTCGAGATCCTCCGGCTGGTCGACGTCGTGGTGCTCAATCAGTCCGAGCTGCACCAGATCAGCGGCCGCTCGGCCCAGCACCTCGAGTCGGCGGCGGCCGCGGCCGAGCGGCTGCTCCAACCAGGCGCCGGCTCGGTGCTGGTGACGATGGGGCTTCGAGGAGTGCTCGTCGCCTCGACCGACGGCGGCGGCTGTAGCCGCGGCGAGGCCTGCGGCAGCGGCACCTGCTGCACCACCTTCGTTCCCGGCTTCAAGGTCTCGGTCAAGAACAGCACGGTGGCCTCGAGCGCCTTCGTCGCCGGGCTGGCTCATCGGCTCTCCACCGACCACTATCGCCCGGGCGACGAGCTCGCGCCCGCCGTCCGCTTCGGCCTGATGTCGATGGCGCTGTCGCTCTCGCGCGCCGGTGGCCAGGCATCGTTACCCACCGCGGCGGAGGTCGAGGCCTTCTCGGCCAAGCTCGACCAGCCCCTGCTCGACGGCCCCGACGCCGACACCCGCGCGGCCATCGATGAGCTCGCCACCCGCGCCAGCTCGATCCGTCGACGGATCATCCGCATGCTCTACGCCGCCCGCAGCGGACACCCGGGGGGGTCGCTCTCGGTGGTCGAGCTGCTGACCACGCTCTACTTCAAGACGATGATCTACAATCCCAAGCGTCCCGACTGGCCCGGTCGCGACCGCCTGGTCCTGAGCAAGGGGCACGCGGCGCCGGCGCTCTACGCGACGCTGATCGAGGCCGGCTTCATCGACGAGTCGCTCGAGACCGAGCTGCGCAAGCTGGGCAGCCCGCTCCAGGGCCACCCGGATCGCAAGCGCTGCCCCGGCGTCGAGATGAGCACCGGCTCGCTCGGCCAGGGGCTGAGCGTCGCCAACGGCATGGCGCTCGCATCACGCCAGCTCGGCCAGTCCTACCGGGTCTACTGCATCATGGGCGACGGGGAGGTGCAGGAGGGCCAGGTCTGGGAGGCGGCGATGACCGCCGCCCACAACCGGCTGGACAACCTCTGCGCGGTGGTCGACTACAACGCGCTGCAGGTCGATGGCAGCATCTCCCAGGTCAAGTCGCCGATCGAGCCCCTGCCCGACAAGTGGAAGGCCTTCGGCTGGCACGTGATCAACATCGACGGTCACGACCTGTCCGACCTCTGCGACGCCTTCGACGAGGCGCGCCGCACCGAGGGCAAGCCAACGATGATCGTCGCCCACACGATCAAGGGTCAGGGGGTCTCGTTCATGGAAGGCGTGATCGAGTACCACGGATCGACGCTCAGCGAGGACGAGGTGCACCGCGCCCTCGCCGAGCTGGAGGCTGGTGAATGATGAGCGCCAAGAGCAAGCCAAGACCGCTACGCACCGTCTACGGCGAGACCCTGGTGCGCCTCGGCGCCGAGATCCCCGAGATCGTCGTGCTCGACGCGGACCTCTCCAAGTCGACCAAGACGTCGATGTTTGCCAAGGCCTACCCCCAGCGGTTCCACGACATGGGCATCGCCGAGCAGGACATGCTGGCCACGGCAGCGGGGCTGGCCGCGGCGGGGCTGACTCCCTTCGCCTCGACCTTCGCGATCTTCGCCACCGGTCGGGCGTGGGAGCAGCTGCGCAACTCGGTCTGCTATCCAGCGCTCAACGTCAAGCTGGTGGCGACCCACGGCGGGATTACCGTGGGCCAGGATGGCGGCAGCCACCAGGCGGTGGAAGACCTGGCGGTGACCCGGGTGATCCCGAACCTGCGAGTGATCGTCCCCGCCGACGGACTCGAGACCGAGCAGGTGATCGCCGCGGTGGCCCGGGAGCCCGGACCGTTCTATGTCCGGCTCCCTCGCGGCGCCGGCCCCCAGGTCCACCCGGACGACTACCACTTCGAGATCGGTCGGGCGGTGCAGCTTCGCGAGGGCGACGACCTGACGATCGTCGCCTGTGGCCTGATGGTCGACCTCGCCCTGCGGGCAGCCGACCGGCTGGTCGTGGAGCTCGACAAGCTAGCGACGGTGATCAACGTCTCGACCCTCAAGCCGCTCGACGGCGAGACGCTCCAGGCCGCGGCGCGCCGCACCGGCGCGGTGGTCACCATCGAGGAGCACAGCGTGATCGGCGGCCTCGGCGCTGCCGTCTGCGAGGAGCTCGCCGGCAGCTGCCCGGTGCCCGTGCGGCGGGTCGGGATCCAGGACGCCTTCGGCCAGAGCGGCTCCGCTGACGAGCTACTGGTGCACTACGGCCTGACGGTGGAGGGCGTGGTCGAGCAGGCGAGGCGAGCGCTCGAGCTCAAGGGCTGAGTCACTGGCCGTCGATACAATGCTCGAGCACGGCCCGCTCGAGGGGGCTGCCGCTGAACGCGATGCCCATGCCCGGGCCGCGAGGGGGACGCTCGGCGATCCAAGCCACCCGGCCGCGGACCTTCAGTGGCTCGGGCCGCTGGGGCAACGAGAGCTGCAGGTCGACCGCGGTGCCCGGGACCTCGAGGAAATCACTGCGGATGAAGACCCCGCCGAGGCCGATGTCGACGGCCTCGCCCTCGAGCTGCGCGTCTGCCTCAAAGTCGAGCATCTCGCTGCTGAACCGCACCGGCAGGTGGCCCACTGAGTGGCGGGCATGCTTCCTGCGCTCATCCGGCTTGACGGTCTTCATTCCCCGACTCCTTTTCGACGCCTGTATCGGCGCAGTCTGTCGCCCTCGGCGGCCGGCTGTCAATCACTGCCGCCCGCAAGGAGGGCCCCGCCTTTGTGGATCACGGCTCACAAGAACGTGATTCGTCGCCCTGGAGACCACCTCTTTCATCAGCGTGTACACGCTGATACGCTAATCGGCCTCGACCGGGGAGCCTTTGCGGCTATGCTACCCGCCGCCTTGAAAAGAGAGAGCATGATTACCTTTTACCGTTCCTGTCCGATCCGGATCTTGTCACTTGCCGCCCTGCTGGCCGGCTGCGCCAACACCGACTTCGTCGACACCGATGTGGGACCGGCCGACGCCGGCGCCGACTTCGACGCCAGCTCCGACGCTCCCCAGGACATGGCCATCGGCGACCTGGTCGAGCCCGACGGCTTCGTGCTCGGCGAGTCGGTGGTCTACGCCCACGGCGCCACCGCCCTCTACGGGGTGGACCCGGTGTCGCTGGCGGTGACCAAGATCGCCGACTTCACCTTCCCCGGGATCGAGGACGATCGGCTGACCGACCTCGCCGTCGACCGTGACAACCTGATGATCGGCATCTCGCGGGACAACGTCTATCGGGTCGACCCGAAGACCGGCGAGTGCACGCTGCTGTCGGCGCTCTCGGACGGCAATGACCACTTCGTCGGGCTGTCCTTCGTCACCCCCGACGACGGCGGCGACGACTTCCTCGTCGGTATCGACAAGGCCGGCGGCCAGGTCGACCAGATCGATCCCGGGACCGGCAAGTCGACACCGATCGGCGACTTCGGCGCCGGGTTGCTCGCCAGCGGAGACATCGTCTCGGTCAAGAACTTCGGCACCGTGGCGACGGTGATCGACGACACCAACCCAACCGACTTCCTCGCCAGGGTCGACATCAAGACCGGCCGGGCGACGATCATCGGTGACACCGGCTACTCGGACATCTGGGGGCTCGGCTACTGGCAGGGCACCCTCTATGGCTTCACCAAGGACGCCGAGTTCATCAGCATCGACGTCAAGACCGGCGCCGGCACGCTGATCAGCGCCGACACCGGCGAGGCCTGGAGGGGCGCGGGCGTGACGACCTCGGCGCCCGTCATCAAGTAGCGCCACCGATCACTCGGGACCTTGCCGATCGCCTTCGTTCGGCGGGAATGGCGCCCCGCGTGTTCCCGTGGCCCTTCCGTTCGTGTCGGCGTCAAGCCAGCTACGGGGTGACTCGCCCCACCTGGCGAGCGATACTCTCCGGGCCTGGCCACCGGAGCTCCTCGCGATGATCGAACAAGCCCCCGAAGCCGCTGCCCCCGAAGCCGCCGCAGCCGAAGCCACGGTCGACCCGCGCGAGGGGGGCGGCGCGACCAGGCTGTTTCGCGGCTTCGGCTACCTCTTCGCCGGCTGGGGGTTCGTCTTCGGCAAGCACCCCTCGCTGATCAAGTACTGCCTGCTGCCGCTGCTGGTCAACCTGCTGGTCTTCGCCGGCGTGGCCGTGGCGCTGTACTTCTACTACGGCGACCTGGTGGCCCTGATCTGGGCCAGGCCCGACTCATGGTTTGTCAGGATTTTCTGGTATTT
>JAUVBO010000719.1 GCA_030591195.1 Pseudomonadota bacterium | reverse complement strand
GGCGTCCCTTCGGTGAGCGTGCATGGATCGATGAATGGAACAGGGCAACGGCGAACACCACAACGGCGTGCCAGAACCCCCGCCGGCGCTCGGTGGCTGGTCGGCTCAATTTGGCCCAGTCTGATGGTTGTTGCGCCAAGGAGCACCGATGTTGCCAGACCGTCTCGCTTGCACGAGCCGGGACCGTGTCTATGATTGTGGCGGGCTCAAAGCCCGGCGGGGTCGATAGCATGGCGGTGCCCGAACAGACCGAGCAGGACTGGCCGCGCCGGGAGGTCCTGTGCCTCGCGCTGCTGATCACCTGTCTGGCGGTGGTGCTGCGAACCTGGCTGCTCGACGGCTACATCCATATCGATGCGGCCCATGGCTGGCACGGTCGGACGGCTCGTTTCTGGCAGGCCCTCGGCGCCGGCGACTGGCAGGGGACCTACCAGGGCCCTCACCCCGGCGTGGTGCTGATGTGGCTGTCGGGTGGGGCGATGAAGCTCTTCGGGGTCCTCGGCGCGCCGATCTCCGATACCGCGGTCTTCGCCGCCAAGCTCCCCGTGGCGCTGGTCGGTGGCCTGGTGCCGCTGTTCACGGTGCTCTGGTTGCGTCGGGCCTTCGACGGGCGGCACACGCTCGAGTCCCTGGCCGCTGCCGCGCTGCTGGCCACCGAGCCGTTCGTTGTCGCCCACTCCCGGGTGATGCACCTCGACCTGCTGGTCACCGCCTTTGGCTGGCTTGCGGCGCTGGCGGCCCTGGTGGCGCTCGAGCGATCACGCTGGCGGTGGGCGCTGCTGGCGGGGGTGTTGCTCGGGCTGGCGCTGCTGACCAAGATCTCGGCCGCCGCGGTGGCGCTGGGCATCGCCGCTGTCTTTGCTATCGAGGCGGTGCGCCGGCGCTCCTGGCGGCCCGTCCGGCTGATCGCGGTGGTGGCGGGAGGCGCGTTGGCGACGACGTTTGTGGTCTGGCCCGCCCTGCTGGCAGACCCGGTCGGGACAGTCGGCGGCCTGTTGGGCGGCTCCTCCTCGGAGCTCGGCGCGGGCCACATGGTCTTTTCCTGGGGCAAGCTCCACCTGCAGGATCCAGGGGTGGCCTACTACGCCGGCGTGCTGCTCTTTCGCCTGACACCGGAGGTGCTGCTGACCTTGCCCCTGGGGCTGGCGCTGCTGATCGCCGCGCGGCGCGATCCCGCGATGCCCGTGGTGCGGCGGCTGGCGCTCGTCTTCGCTGTCGGGCTGGTGCTGGTGCTGGCCAGCCCGAAGAAGCTCGATCGCTACCTGCTGGCGTTCTATCCGTTGCTCTGCGTCGTCGCGGCCTTCGCCGTCGGGGCGCTCTGGCGCTGGGCGCGCGGGCGGGACCGCGACGGGCGCCTCGGCCGGTGGATCGGGAGGCTGTCGACGCGGCGAGCGGCCCTCGCGGTGCTGCTGGTGCTGGCGGTGTTGCGCGGCGCACGGGTGGCGAGCGCCTTCCCGCTGCCGATCGCGTGGACCGCCCACGTGCCCGGGTTGCGCGCCGAGGAGGTGACGATGATCGGCGCGGGTGAGGGCCTGCGCGAGGCGGCGCTGTGGATCCGCAGCCGGGTCGGCAAGCGCCACCACCCCGCCGTGTTCCTGCCGCTCTACCACCGCTGCCTCGAGCCGTGGCTCGACTACCGCTTTGCCTCGTTGCGGCGCGCGGAGTACGTCGTGACCTACATCTCGCTCGAGCAGCGCGGGGCGCGGATGAAGGGCAAGCCGGACCACGAGGTGTGGCTCGGCGGGCGCCGCTACGCGGCGGTCTTCGAGCGCCGGCGGCCGGCCCGCTGAGCCCTTGGTGCCCCGGAGGACCGCAGCAGACCCGCTCCCGCGGGCGGCGAGCCGGCGGCTGCGTCCGGCTGTCGGTCACCGAGTCAGGCACCGTCCCTGGGTGATCACCCGACGTCCCCGTGGGTCGAGCACCTCGAAGTCCACCCTGTCGTCCTGGTCCGCCTCGAGGCCGACGAGGGTCAGGGTCTGGCCAGGCTGCACGTAGGACGAAAACCGGGCAGCAAGACCACGAAGTCGCGCCGGGTCGCCGTCGAGTCGCTCGCGGGTCAGCGCCGAGGCGGTCAGCGCCAGCGCGCAGAGCCCCTGGAGGATCGTCCCGGGGAGACCGGCTGCACGGGCGAGCAGCGGGCTGGTGTGGATGAAGTTGTCGTCGCCGCTGGCAGCCGCGTAGCTCAGCGCCTGGTCCGGCCTGGTGGGGATCTCGGCCCGGAACAGCTCGCTCGGTGGCTCCGGCTGTGGCTCGCGCTGCGGCTTCGTCGCCTGCGGATCGGGCGCCGGACGTGGCGAGCGTTTCTTGCCCACCCGGCGGCGGATCAGCATGCCGCTGGACGCCTCGCCCCGCAGGTCACCGGTGGCCTCGTCGTAGGCCCGGCCGGCGAGCTGCAGCAGGTCGCCGGCCTTGGTGGCGACGATCGACTCGACCGCGACCCTCAGGCGTAGGCGGTCGCCGATGCGGACCGGCTCGTGCCAGGTGACGCGTTGCTCGGCGTGGACCATCCGCAGGAGGTTGACTCCGAGGCGAGGGTGGGTCACCAGCTGGCGGAACAGCGGCAACACCAGGCGGCTGATCAGCAGCGGCGGAGCGACCCCGGCGGGCTCGCCGTAGCAGGGGCTGGAGTCGCCGGTGGCTGCGGCGTAGGCGGTGGCCATCTCGGCCGTCACCGGGCCCGAGACCTGCTCGAGCGAGAAGCCGATCATCGAGCGGTCGAGGCGCTCTCGGCGGCAATTCTGCAGCAGGCGAAGGACGAAGCGGGCGTCGATCAGGCTCACCGTGGATCCCCGCCGGTCGGGTCACGGTCGAGGTCGCGGACCAGCGCTGGGCCGCAGTCGAGGGTGCGGATCCAGTAGGTGCCCGGCGCGATCGGGTCGATCAGCGGCGGGCCCTCGACCCGCTCCCCGTAGGCCAGGCGCACCAGCAGGTGGGGGAAGTTGCAGCCGGCCTCGCTGTAGAAGTGGATCGTGGTGCCGAAGCGGCCGGCGTTGATCTCGGTCACCTTGGCGACGCCGGCTCGATCCTCCGTCATGTCGACGAAGAAGTAGCCGTTCGGGCGGTCGGTGATGGCGCGCACCGCCGCCTCGCCCGTGCGGCGTAGCCGCGGCTCGGCGATGGTGCGGCTGACCGCCGGTGCGCCGGTGATGCCGCTCGGGCTGACGTGAGGAATGACGTACTCGAGCCGCTCGCGCCCCTGGCAGGCGCAGAGTTCGCCGTCGTCGAAGAGGCCGCACCAGGTGAGGTTGCGCCCGGGCAGGTACTCGCTGGCGATGAACTTGCCCCAGCCGTCCCAGTAGTCGACCCACGACGTGGCGTGGCGAAGCTCGCGGCAGGGCAGCGAGGCGACGCCGACGCCGATACCCGGGACGCCCGAGCCGCGGACCCAGACCGGGCGCGCGTC
>JAUVBO010000109.1 GCA_030591195.1 Pseudomonadota bacterium | reverse complement strand
CGTGCGTCCGGTGCCCCGGGCCCACCTGCGCAGCGCCTGGAGCCGGGTGCGGCGACTGTTCACCCGCAGGGAGCGCTAGAAGTTTTCCTTATTCCGCCGGCGCCCTTATCCTTCGATCGGCGTTGCCCGATGCACAGGCGAACAACACAGACCACCACGATGAGGGTGCTGATCGCAGCCTTGGCGCTGCTGGCCACGGGTCAGGCGCGGGCCGCACCGAAGCGTGCCGCACCCAAGCTGGCCGCGCTGAAGCCGGCCGACATCCACAAGCGCGCCGTCGAGCTCCGGGCGCTGGTCCGCAAGACCGCCCGCCGGCGCCAGCTCTGGCCTCGCCGGCGGATCAAGATGGGGGTGATGAGCCGGGCGCAGATCCTGACCACCCTCAAGGCCCGCCTCGACAAGGAGTACACCGACGAGGAGATCGCCACCGACTCGCTCATCCTCCAGCGGCTCGGGCTCTTGCCCCGGGGCATCGACTACAAGAAGACGATGCTCGAGTTGCTGGCCGACCAGGTCGCTGGCTTCTACGACCCGCATACGCGCCAGCTGAACATCGCCGCCTGGCTCCCGCTGTCGATCCAGCAGGCGGCGCTGGTGCACGAGATCTGCCACGCGCTGCAGGACCAGTACTTCGGCTTGAAGCGCTTCGTCCGGCCGATCAAGGACAACACCGATCGACAGCTCGCGCGCCTGGCGCTGGCCGAGGGCGACTGCACCGGGGTGATGCTCGAGCACCTGCTCGCCAGCTCGGGCGAGGATCTCGGTACGATCCCGGCGAGCACCATCGACGAGGTCAGCCGCAAGGTCACCACCGGCAACCAAAGCGCGGTGTTCAAGGCCGCGCCGCGGTTCCTCCGCCGGACGCTGACGTTCCCGTATCTGCAAGGCCTGCGGTTCGTCAAGCGGCTGCGCCAGCGCCTCAGCTGGCAACAGCTCAGCCGGGTGTTCCGCCGGCTGCCGACCAGCACCGAGCAGGTGCTCCACTACGAGAAGTACTGGAGCCGCGAGCGCCCGGTGAGGATCCGCGTCCGTCCCTTGCGGACGCTCGCCGCCACCCACCGACGGGTCAAGAAGGAGACCCTCGGCGAGTACCAGCTCCGCCTGCACGCGACCCTAGCGCTGGGCGAGCAGGCCGCCGAGCGCGCCGCGGCTGGGTGGGGCGGCGACCGCCTCGCGGCCTACGTGCCGCGCCCGGCGGCCACCAGCCCCGCCTCCCCGCCGGCGACCCGGGCCTTGCCGCTGGTGGCGCTGCTGAGCACCTGGGACAGCGAGGCCGACGCGATCGAGTTCGTCAACGCCGAGCGTCGGGTGGTCGCCACCCTCGCGCCCCAGGCTCAGGTCCCGACCCACCGAAACCTCTGGGTCCACCGCGACGACCACGGCCTCGAGTGGTCGGTGCAGCGTCATCGCCGTCACGTGCTGCTGCTGCTCGGCGCGCCGCCGGCCCTGAGGGCGAAGCTCCAGGCCGAGGTCTGGGCCCGCTGGACCATCGGCGGCCGTCGGACACGGGTCAGGCTGGTGGCGCTGCCGAAGAAGTGACTAACGAAGCAACAGCCGCAACTTGGCCGCCGCGGTCCGATAGCCGGCGAAGCCAAAGAAGCCGAGGGTCAGGACCAGCAGCGCGTTGAGCGCCGGGTGGCTCCTGAGCTCCTTGCCCACCCACTCGCGGCGGTTGTTCATGATCAACAGCGTCAGCGCCAGCAGCGGCATGAACACCGAGCCGAGCACGGCGTAGGCCAGCTGGGCCTGCTTGACCGAGATGAACAGCACCGGCAGGGGGAGCACTGCGATGCACACCAGGTAGGCCCGATAGGCACCCGTCTTGGTGAAGTCGGTCCCGGCTCGCTGCTCCCGGCTCGACCCACGGCGCAGGGTGAGGAAGTCGGCGAACATGTAGGGCACCGACTGCCAGACACCGAGCAAGCTGGAGAAGACCGCCCCCCAGAAGCCAACGAGGAAGAGCACCCGCCCCGCCGGACCCATGACCTGCGCCGCCCGATCGGCCAGCAACGGGGCCACCCGCACGCCGCCGCCGGCGAGCTCGACCGTCGAGCCGATGATCACCATGCAGACCCCGAACAGCGCGGTCAGCGTGTAGCTCACCGCCAGGTCGATCCGGCAGGCGCGCACGCCCGACGCCCCGCTACGGCCCTGCTCGCGGATCCAGTAGCCATACGAGAGCAGGGTCACCGTGCCGCCGACGCCACCGAGGATCCCGAGGACCCAGCCCAGGCCCCCCGCAGGGATCGAGGGCACCAGGCCCGCTGCCACCTGGCCCCAGTCGGGCCCGACCAGCGCACCGGTGCACACCACCGCGACGAACATCACCGCGATGAACAGCGACATCAGCCACTGAAACAGCCGGAAGCCACCGAGCCGCACCAGCACCACCCCGGCCGCCGAGTGGACGATGCCCCAGTAGATCTTCGACCGGACCGGATCGGCCGCCAGCGGCAACAGGCCGGTGCCAGCCACGCCGCAGGCGGTGATCAGCGCGCCGCCGGTGAAGAAGGTCCAGCCGACGAGGTAGACGAGGAAGACCCACTGAATCCAGGGGCCGAGCCGCTCGACCCAGCCCTCGAGCAGAGTCGTCGAGGTCGCCATCTGCCAGCGGGCGATACCCTCGTTGAGGACCCACTTCAGCACTGCCCCGGCCAGCGCGGCCCAGACGATGCTGACGCCGACCGCCGAGCCGCCGAGGCTGGCGGTCAACAGGTCGCCAGCGCCGACGCCGGTAGCAGCGACGAGCAGCCCCGGCCCGAGCGTCGCCAGCAGCCCCGTGGGCCTCGACGCCTTCGAGGCTTTCGACGCCTTCGACGTCATGCCGCGGCTACCGCAGGTACCGGGCCAGCTTCAACAGCCCGCCAACGTCGTAGATGTCCTCGTCGAACAGCGGCACGCGGACGTAGTGCTTGCCCGCGCCACAGCGGCTGATCAGCCGCTCGATCTGGGCCGCGTCGGCCTCGCCGAGGACCTGCATCCGCTGGTGGGCGTCAAGCAGCCGCGGCGCCAGGGCCGCGGCCTCCTGGGGAGCCATCGCGCAGCGCAGCAGCTCGCGCTCGACCTGCTCCGCCGCTGGCGTCGAGCGCGCCAGCGGGTGAACCCGGTTGATCACGAACCCGGTGGCCGCCGAGCCGATGGCGGCGAAGCGCTGGTCGAAGCCGATCGCCTCGTCGACCGCCCGCCGGTCGGGGCTGGTGACGACGATGTAGGCCACGTCGACGCGGCTGAGCAGCTCGATCACCTTCGCCGCGCGCTCCTTGAAGCCATCGAGCAACGCGTGCATCGCGCCGAAGTACTCGGCGACGTCGTCGAGGAAGCCACCGCCGACGAACCTCGCCAGGCGACGAAAGACCAGCGAGGCGCCGGCGCTGAGCAGCTTGAAGCTGAAGCGACCAGCGGTGCGGTAGCTCTTGAGGAAGAAGGCCACCGCCGGGCTGTCGATCAGGTTGACCATCTTGTGCGGCGCCTCGAAGAAGTCGATCGCGTTGGCCGTCGGTGGCGTGTCGAGCACGATCAGATCGTAGGCGCCCTGCTCCACCAGCTCGTGGAGCTTCTCCATCGCCGCGTACTCCTGGCCACCCGCGAGACGGGTCGAGATCTCCCGGTAGAGCTTGTTCGCCAGCACGCGCCTCGCGCTCTGCTCGTCGGCCGACTGGCGCCGGATCAGATCGTCGAAGGTCTGCTTCTGATCGAGCATCATCGCGTAGAGCAACCCCGGCTCGAGCCCGGCAGCGCGCATCTTCTCCGCCGGCACCGGTCGCTGGTGGTGGTCGAGGCCGCCTCGCAGTCCCAGCGAGACCGCCAGCCGACGGGCCGGGTCGATCGTCAGCACCAGCGTTCGACGACCGCACTGGGCGCCGAGCAGCCCGAGGGCCGCCGCGGTGGTGGTCTTGCCCACGCCTCCTGCACCGACGCTGATCACCACCCGCGCGCGCTTGACCACCGAGAGCAGTGAGGCGTGCGGGGGCTGGTCGGGAGGGGGAGTCTGCTGGCTCATGACGTGGCAGGTAACCATAGCACGCGGCCTAGGCGGGAAAAAGGCAACGGAGCCACGGGGGGGCGGACGTCCGATGATCGTCCCGTGATACACTGAGCCTCCTGGATCGCGTGCATCGGCCGACTCGAA
The DNA here is from genome assembly GCA_030591195.1 of Pseudomonadota bacterium. The sequence goes on along the minus strand of JAUVBO010000109.1, from coordinate 3,270 downwards.
CCACGTCGCTCGACTCGAAGCGGGGGAGAAACAGATGATCTTGCGGCAGCCACGGCGGCTGGTAGGCCTGCTCGGCGCCGTCCTGTTGCTATCCTCCTCCGGCTGCAAGAAGCAGGAGGATCTGCGCGGCGACGAGAACGTCAAGGTGATGGTGGCCAAGGACCGCAAGCTGGCGGAGCAGGAGAACAAGCTGCTCGCCACCCGCGGAACCCTGCAGCGGGAGCGGTCGCGGATGCGCGACAAGCGGACGGCGCTGCTCAGCCGCAAGCTCGCCCTGTCAGCCGAGGACTCGACGGGGCGGGAGAAGCTCGAGCGGGAGGAGTCGAAGCTGGTCACGCTCGAGACCAAGCTCGCGGGCCAGGAGGTGCAGCTCAACCAGCGGCTCCAGCAGTTGCTCGAGCAGAAGTCGAGCCTCGCCGGCAAGGCCAGTGGAAGCGCCAAGGAGTCGATGTTGCGCCGGCGCGAGTACGCCCTCGCCCTGCGGGAGAAGGACCTCGCCCGGCGGGAGAAGGGCCTCGCCTCGCGCGAGAAGCAGCTCGCCGGGCGCGAGCAATCCTTCGCCGTACGCCAGGCGAAGATCTGTCCGCGGGCGGCGACGACCACGGTGATCCAGCGGGTCGCCGACCGGCGACCGGGCGACCGGAGCTACAGCCGGCGGGACGTCGAGCCGGTCTACCGCGCGGCGCTCAACGCGATGCGCACCAAGGGGCTGCTGGTCGCCGACCTGCCGGCGGGCATCGACCGGCTGGTGACCGAGACCCGCCACGCGGTCTCGAAGAAGGACTTCTCGCGGGCCAAGTTCGCCGCCGACCAGCTGCTGGCCTCGGTGCGCAGGATCAGGATCGACCGCTCGTTCATCGGCGCCAAGATCAGCCGACTGTCGTCGACCCTCAAGCGCCGGCCCGCGCCGGCCAAGCACCGGACGAAGGTCGCGATGCTCTTCCAGCAGGCCACCGCCAGCTACGGCGACGGCCGCTTCAGGGACGCCAACCGCAAGCTGAACAAGATCTACGGCCTGCTGCGCTAGCAGCCGTCACCGGCATCCCGGGCGCCGCCCCCATATTCGTTGTTCCTCGCGCGCGCTTGCGTCTATACTCCGCGCCGAGATGAAGACCCATCATTACGTGAACATCGAAGGGGAGCCACAGCCGGTGACGGTCGAGTCGACGGACGGGCGCCGCTACCTGGTCCGGATCGGTGAGACCGAGCTGACGCTCGAGGCCCACGCGGTCGCGGCACGCCAGTACGAGCTGCTAGACGCGCAAGGGCGGGTCCACGACGTGCTCGTCGCCGGTACCGGCGGCGAGGTGGTCGTGCACCACCGTCAGGGCTCCGTGCCGGTGGAGATCCTCGACGAGACCGCCCTCGCGCGTCGGGCGCTCAGTGGCGGGCAGGGCGGCCTGCGGGCCAAGGGCGAGCTGGTGATCGAAGCGCCGATGCCCGGTCGAGTGGTCAAGCGGCTGGCGGCGCCGGGGGATGTGGTCAAGGAGGGCCAGGGGCTGATCGTCGTCGAGGCGATGAAGATGGAAAATGAGCTCCGCAGCCCAGTCGATGGGACGATCAAGGCCGTGGAGGTCGACGAAGGGGCCGACGTCGAGGCCGGCGCCACGCTGGTGGTGATCGACGCCAGCAGCGAGGGCTGAGCTGCGCGTCTCGCTGTCGATCAAGTTCGCGCTGCTCAGCGCACTGCTGGTGGCGATGGTGGCCGGGGTCACGACCTACCTGCTCTCCTTCCGCTTCGCCCAGGACCGCGAACGCGAGATGGTCACCCGGGACCGTGAGCTGGCCCAGGTGCTCGCCGGGCTGCGCAACGCCGAAGGACGGGTCGACTTCGACACCCTGACCAGCTTCGTCTCCAGCTCCGACCGTGTCGACACCGGCCTGGTCTACGCGCTGGTGCTGGATCGCAGCGGCGCGATGCTCCAGGGCGCGATCAACCCGCGGCTCTTCGCCAAGCTCGACTCGAGCTACCAGCAGGCGGTCAACCAGGGGCGGCGCCACGTGCTCGAGGCGCTCGCCGCGGGCAAGCTCGACCGGCGCGGGCGGATCAAGGAGTACCAGCTCCCGGTGCCCCGTGGCCGGTTGCGCCTCGGATTCGACCTGCAGCGGATCGACGCGCAGATCGCGCGCCAGGGCCAGGTCGGCCTGGCGATCCTCGGCGCTGGCCTGCTGCTCGGCATCATCGGCTCGGTGCTGCTCGCCCGACGGGTCGCCCGGCCGATCAAGCACCTGGCCTCGGCGATGGAGGCCGTGGCCGGCGGCGACATGCAGCAGACGGTCCAGGTCGCCACCAGCGACGAGATCGCCTCGCTCGCCGGCTCGTTCAACCGGATGATGCGCGCGCTGCGCGACGCCGGCGGCCTGCAGCGAACGCTCGAGCCATACCTCGGCGCGGCGGTGCTCCGGCGGCTGCTCCGTGAGGAGCGCCCGCTCGAGATGATCTCGGAGGACCGGCTCACGACGGTGGTCTCGCTGGCGCTCGAGCAGCCGCCGCGGACGCTCGCGCCGCGGGCGCGCCTCTCGCTGCTCAACGACTACCTCGCGCCGGTGATCGACGCGCTGCACCAGCACGGCGGGGTGATCCTCGACCTCGACTGCCACCGGCTGCGGGCGGCGTGGAACGTGCCCGACGACGCCCGGCAACCCCAGCTGGAGGCGATCGGCGGGGCGGTGGCAGCCCGACGAGCGGTCGAGGACGAGGGACGTCGCCAGTCCCTCGCCGGCTCGCGGGCGCTCTCGATCCAGATCGGCGTCTCCACCGGAAAGCTGGTGGCTGGCAACGTCGGCTCGATGCACCGGGTGAGCTACGGCGTGCTCGGAGACGCGGCTGAGATCGCCGACCAGATCATCCCGCTGGCCAGCCCGGGCGAGATCCTCGCCAGCGAGAGCACGGTGGCGCAGATCCGCGACCAGATCACCCTCGCCTCCGGCCCGCCACTGTTCATCGAGGGCTTCGACGAGGCGATCCCCCTCTACCGCGTCAGCTAGCAGAACCCGTTGCCGCTGCCGCCAGCTACGGCGGGGTGACGACGACCTCGCGATCGGCGGTGACCGGCTTGGGGATCAACGCCACGACCACGGTGGCGGTGGCGGCCAGCGCGGCGCCCATGCCGGCGAGCGCCCACCAGCGACGATACCAGGGGAGCTCGCTGTCCTCGCGCACCCGCACCGACGCGACCAGCCTCATCCGCCGCGAGGCCACCGGCACCGGCTCGAGCTTGACCTTCACCCCGGTGGTCTGCTCGAACTCGACCCGGACGAAGCGGACGT
>JAUVBO010000403.1 GCA_030591195.1 Pseudomonadota bacterium | reverse complement strand
CCGGCGATCGAGGACGTCGCCGTCTACCCCCATGCCTGCGTCGCCTCCCCGCTGGCGCCGACCTCTGCGAGCTCTGGGTGAGGTGGCCCCGATCAGGGTAGCTGGTGCGCCGACATCAGGTCCCAGGCCAGCTGGCGGTCGCCAGCGAGCAGCTGGTGGCCGCCGGAGAACTCGCTGTAGGCGAGGCTGCTGCCGTCGACCCAGCCGGCGGCCCGGAAACGATCGTGATCCTGGCGCGCCTGGCTCAGCATCGGGTCCGCGTCGCCGATCCGAATCGACACCGGGATCTTGCGCAGCGCGGCCGCGGGCGCCCCCGTGCCGACGAAGGCCGCCAGGACGCCGGCGTTGACGGCGTAGGCGGCGAAGAGGTCGGCGTTCATCAGCGCGATGGCGTGCACGAAGTGCGCGCCGGCCGAAAACCCCCAAATGTAGAGCCGAGAGGTGTCGATGCTGTAGGCCTTCATCGCATCGTTGAAGGCGGCCTCGTAGCGCGGAATGTCCTGGCTGCCGCTCCAGCCACCGGAGGTGCCGGTGCTGGTCGTGGCGAGGACGACGAAGCCGTTGCTCTCGGCCACCGGCGCCCAGTAGTCGCGGATGTTGGCGCCGCTGCCTCCCTGCCCGTGAAACAGGCTGACCAGCGGCCATGACTTGGCGGGGTCGTAGGCCTTCGGCAAGTAGAGCTGGTAGCTGAAGCTGGTCCCGCCGGCGACGACCGTGCGGGACTGCTCGCCGGGGTAGGCGCCCCCGGCGCCTCCCGATGATGGCGGACCGCCCGAATCCGCCGCAGGCGCGCTGTCGGTTGGTGGAAGCGCTGCGTCCGGCTCCGGACCGTCGAGCTTGTCGCCGAGCCGGATATCGGACGAGGCGAGGGTGTCAGCCGCGGACTGGTCCCGACCGCCGGACGCATCGAGCATCACCGCCGGGGCATTGCCCGCACAGCTCAGCAGCAAAGGGATCGCTGCGACGACCGCCGCGTTGACTATGGCCGCGCGCGCCATTTGGGAATCGTACCACGCCGAGGTATGTTCAAGAGATCCTCCGCAGGTCCAATGTCGACGCAGCCAGGCGAGCCCAAACCCACAATGATCACGCGCTGTTTGTTGGGGACCATCCAGCCGCCGCCCGCCTCGTGGATCGTGCTGGCAGCCGCGCTCGTGTCTCCGCTCGCCGGCTGTCGGGCGCGGCCCCCGAGCGGGCCGTCGGCAGGGATCGAGGTTCCCGCGCGCTTCGACGAGCGCCGCTTGATCGGAGCCATCGAGCGACTCGAGCATCCCGAGCTGACTCGGCTGGCGTCGGTCCCGCTACGGTTCCGGGATTCGAGCGGCAGGTCGATGGAGCATCAGATCCACCCGCAGGGCATGGTCGTGCTCCCCGAGCTGCAGCGCATCTTCATCTCTGCGGTGGAGATCACTCGCCCGCGCGATCCGACGAGGAGCGACCCGGGCGCCGGAAACGGTTACCTCTTTGTCTTCGACCTGCAGGGCCGCCCGGTGACCGCGGTCAAGCTCAACGCTGATCAGGTCGACTTTCACCCCGGCGGCATCGACCACCACGCAGGAACGCTCTACCTGCCGCTGGCGGCATACCGGCCCGCGAGCACGGCCACGGTCGTGGCCGTCCCGCTGTCCACGCTCACCCCACGGGCGCTGTTCCGGGCGCAGGACCACCTCGGCTTCGTCGTCGTCGACCGCGCCACGGGAAACCTGCTGGGCGGGTCCTGGGGCAGCGCCGACTGGTACCTGTACTCGCGCGATGGCCAGCTACTCCGCAAGCTCGGCAACCCGACGCCGGGCCGGCTCGAGCACCAGGACGGACAGTCCTTGCCAGGTGGGCTCGCCGTCCTCACCGGTATCCGCACCCGGGATGAGCCGCGGCAGTTCGGCTTCGATCTGGTTCGGTTCGCCGGTGATACGGTTGAGCCCGTCCGGTCGGTCCGCTGGCCCGACACGGCGCGGCACCGGACCAGGCAGGGGCACTCGCCGTTTCACAACCCGACGTTTCTCTGGGTCGGCCCAGGCCAGGCAACGATCCTCGCGCTCACGGCCGCTGATGATCAGCACCGCGGGCGCTCGTCGACGCTCCGGCTGTACCAGATATCCACGCCGACTCGAGGACCGTAGCCCGTGGTATGGTCGGGTATGATCAGCTGCCTGACTCGATGATCTCGCGTCTGGTCCACTTCTATCGAACCGGGCCTGACCGGCCGCTGGCCACCAGCGACGAGGCGGAGCTCCGCCGCCGCTACGAGCGCAAGCGCTGGCGCGTCTTCCTCGGAACGACCCTCGGCTACGGCTTCTACTACGTCTGCCGGCTGCCGCTGTCGACGACGAAGAAGCCGATGATCGACGCCGGGCTGCTCGACGCGCGCCAGCTGGGCGTCGTGGGGTCGGCGATGCTGTTCAGCTACGCGATCGGCAAGCTGGTCAATGGCGTGCTGGGGGACAAGAGCAACGTCAAGCGCTTCATCGCGACCGGCCTGTTTGTCTCGGCGCTGGTCAACCTCGGGCTCGGCTTTGGCTCCTCCTTCCTGCTGTTTGCCGTGCTGTCGGCGGTCAACGGCTGGTTCCAATCGATGGGGTGCGCGCCGAGCGTGGTCGCGCTGTCGCACTGGTTCAGCAACCGCGAGCGAGGCACCCGCTACGGGCTGTGGAGCGTGGCCCACAGCATCGGCGAGGGTCTGACCTTCATCGGCACCGCGACCGTGGTCTCGTCGCTCGGCTGGCGAGCTGGGTTCTGGCTGCCCGGCGCGATCTGCCTGCTCGTCGCGGTGGCGATCTGGGTGGTGCTCGCCGACCGGCCCGAGACCTACGGGCTGCCGCCGGTGGCTGACTACAAGGATGACCACTCGGCGCCCGAGGCCGACGAGGCGTCGGTGGGACAGCTGCAGCGCGAGGTGCTGCGCAAGCCCGCGATCTGGGTCCTCGGGCTCAGCAGCGCGCTGATGTACGTCACCCGCTACGCGATCAACAACTGGGCGATCCTCTACCTCCAGGAAGCAAAGCGATACTCGCTGACCCGGGCTGGAGCCGTGCTGTCAGCCTACCCGGTGATGGGGATCTTTGGCGCCGCGAGCTCGGGCTTCGTCTCGGATCGCTTCTTCGGCGCGCGGCGACACCTGCCGGCGCTGCTCTACGGCCTGGCGGAGATCGCTGCGCTGGCGGTCTTCTTCTTCGGCCCCGCGGGCTTCGTCGTCGATGCCGTGGCGATGGGTGCTTTTGGTTTTGCCCTCGGGGGGCTGCTGGTGTTTCTCGGCGGTCTGATGGCGGTCGACATCTGCTCGAAGAAGGCTGCTGGCACGGCGATGGGCCTGATCGGCGTCTTTTCCTACCTCGGGGCCGCGGTGCAGGACTGGGTCAGCGGGCACTTGATCGAGGCGGGCAAGACCGTCGAGCAGGGGCAGGCGGTCTACGACTTCACGACCGTGGTTCACTTCTGGCTCGGCGCCGCGGTGCTCGCGCTGGTGCTCGCCTGCACGACCTGGCGGGCGGAGCGCCCGGGCCGAGGCGTCGACGCCGGTGCGCCGACTACCGCTCGGTCTCCGCGGCGATGAAGTCCCGCAGGGTCTCGGGCGCCACGCCGAGACGCTCGCCGAGGAGGATCGCCGCCTGTAGCGCGTAGATCGCGCTGTCGCCGACAACCTCCGGACCGAGCTCGTGGCGACCGGTCGCGCCGGTAAAGAAGAACCCAGCCTCGCCGGCGGGCCGGGGCTCGAGGCGATCACGCCGCAGCGGCTCAGCCGCGACCAGGCCGCGATCGCGCAGCAACGCCTCGAGCACCGGATCGTCGGCGCAGTAGAGCAGCCGCTCGGCGGGTACCGCCTCGAGCAGCCGGTCGATCTCCCCCCGCACCACCGGCAGGGGATCTCCCCGCTCCTGGGCCTGAGCGGCGATGCTGGTGATCACGGCCCAGTCAGGCCGGACGGTCTCGAGCAGCGTCTGCATGTCGCCGCTGCGGCGGGTGCCGAGCTCGAGCACCAGGTAGGACAGCGGCTGGCGGTCAAGCAATGCCCGTCCCAACGCCTCGAGCGTGGTCTCGATCGCGGCCCCCCTCCGGCGAGGGTCGAGCTCGAGGCCGAGCACCGCCAGCGGCAGGCCGACCTCCGTGTTGTAGGAGCGCGGGTTGACCCGAGTCGCAGCCTGGCGGCGCAGCAGCGAGCCGATCACCCGCTTGAGCACTGTCTTGCCGCGAAAGCCGGCGATGGCGATCACCGTCGGCCGCGTCCGGCGCAGGTAGAGCCGCGCGAGGCGCTGGAGGTACGCCGCGCCGACCTGGCGGACGACCCCTCGTACCATCGCGCGTCGAGGCCCGCGCTCGACCGGCACTGGCGTTGCCTCAGCTCCAGCCGGCCCACCAGCGGCCGCCGGACGCGACGCTGAGGCAGCCTGCTTGAAGTATCGCTTGAGGCGGACGAACGCCTCCTCGATCTCGTCGTCATCGCGTGAAAACGAGATCCGCAGGTGCGACTCGCCAGTCGGGCCGAAGGCGACGCCCGGCACCAGGGCGACGCCCGCCCGCGCGAGCAGATCGCTCGCCAGCGCCCGCGAGTCGGCGCAGAGCGGCACCGTGTCCTTGACCCGCGGAAAGACGAAGTAGGCCCCCGCCGGCTTCTGGTAGTCGAAGATGTGCGACAGGTCATCGAGGTGGCGCAGGGTCGCGTCCCGGCGGCGGCGGTAGGCCTCACGGAAGGCGGCGATCACCTCGTCGCCGTGGAGCAGCGCCCCCACCGCTGCGTGCTGGGAGATCACCGGCGCGCAGGT
>JAUVBO010000697.1 GCA_030591195.1 Pseudomonadota bacterium | reverse complement strand
TGCCCAGGGCAGTAACCGTCTCATCTTCGACCCCCACGTCTTGCGGAGCTGGGAGCCTACCACCATCGCCGTCCTCAGGGCATCCCGGCATCGCTGCGGCGGTCGGGCTGGCCATGCTGCTATATTGATCGTCTGTCGAGGATCGAGCGAGACCATGTGCCCCGAGCCCCGTAGCTGGCCCGCCTACCTCGGGTTGCGCCCCGGGGAGCTCCGCCGTCGCGCCGAGGCGGCCATCGCCCGACTCGAGCGCTGCGACAGCTGCCCGCGCCTCTGCGCCGTCGACCGGCTACGGGGGGAGCGCAAGGTCTGCGCCACCGGCCGCCGGGCGCGCATCTCGTCGGTCGGGCCGCACTTCGGCGAGGAGTCGCCGCTGGTCGGCCAGCGCGGCTCGGGCACGGTCTTCTTTGCCGGCTGCAACCTGACCTGCGTCTTCTGCCAGAACGCCGACATCAGCCGTGGCAGCGCGGGCGCCAGCCGCGAGGTCGACGCCGCCGAGCTAGCCGAGGCGATGCTGGTGGTCCAGCAGCTCGGCTGTCACAACCTCAACCTGGTCACCCCGACCCACGTCACGGCCCAGATCCTCGAGGCGCTCTGCGTCGCCGTCGAGGGGGGCTTCGAGCTGCCGCTGGTCTACAACTGCGGCGGCTACGAGTCGCTCGAGACCCTCGCCCTGCTCGACGGGGTCGTCGACATCTTCATGCCCGACTTCAAGTACGCCGAGGCCGAGCCCGGCCGGCGCTACAGCGGCGTGCCCGACTACCCCGAGGTGGCCCGGGCGGCCCTGCGCGAGATGTTCCGGCAGGTCGGCGACCTCGAGCTCGACGGTCTCGGGGTGGCCCGACGCGGGCTGCTGATCCGGCACCTGGTGCTGCCCGAGGACCAGGCCGGCACCGCCCGGGCGATGCGCTTCATCGCCGAGGAGCTATCGCTCGGGACCTACGTCTACGTGATGGACCAGTATCACCCCTGCGGCCCGGTGGCTCGCGGTCACCCGGTGATCGGCCGCTCCCTCGGCCCGGGCGAGTATCGCGCGGCGATCGAGGCCGCCCTCGATGCCGGCCTGACCCGCCTCGACGACCGCCGCCGCCGGCGCTAGTTGATCACCGGGTTCTTGAACTTCGGCGGGACGACGAAGTAGATCTTGCGGGTGTCGAGCTTGGTGACGCCGTTGCCCCAGAGCTCGACGTCGGCGGTGTAGAGCTGGACCTGCTCGGTGGCGACGATGGTGGTGTTCTGCTTGACGTGGATCTTCCAGCAAGCGGAGGTCCCGGCCGGCACCGCGAGGTAGGTCTCGGGGTGGCCGTCGCCGTCGTCGTCCTTGACCTGCTTCCAGCCGACGCACTCGCCGGTGCCTGCCGGGTGGACCTCGAGATGGTCGACGAAGGCCTCGACCGCGTCCACGGGATCGCTCGAGTCGTCGACCACCCGGGCTGACATGTCGAGTGACAGCTTCGAGGCGAGCTCGCGAATACCCTTGGCGATCGCCTCCGCGGCGGCGTCATCGACGCCATCGAAGACAAACGGCTCGCCCTTGGCGTTGACCGACCCGGTCTCCTTGCAGAGGGTGGCGAAGTCCTCGGCCAGCTGGGCTCGGACGTTGAAGGTGCCGTCGCCCTGGATACCGATCACCTTGGCGCCGAGCTTGTTCACCGCCCCGGAGACCTCCGGGAAGGACCGGGGCACCATCGTCGGGTGGGGGCTCATGCTGCAGTTGCCCAGGCCGGCGCCGTCGGGCAGGTAGCACTCGGAGAACGGCTCGTTGCCGATCAGCAGCAGGATCGGCAGCGACCCGGGCCGGAAGCAGGGGTATCCGCGATGCCCGGCTGGACAGGGGTCAGGCTCCTCGACGTTGACCTGCGGCACGGTGTAGCCGTTGGCGAGGGCGGTCTGGCGACCCCAGCCGGTCACCGCGTAGAAGGTCGCCGCCAGGGCTGGCTCCCAGCAGGGCGCGCCCCAGCAGCGGTCGGGCACCGCGGCCTTGGTCTTGGCCGGATCCGGCTGGACGTTGAGTAGGTTCCGGTAGACGAACAGGCCGCCGCCCTGGTTGACGTCGCAGGGATACTGGAACTTGCATGGAGCCGACGAGCTCGCCGAGCCGAAGACGCCGGCCCCCGACCAGAGGTTGGGGATGCAGCCGGTGATCGCCGGTTGCTCACCGGCGTGACAGACGCCGTCACCGCAGTCGCCGGGACAGTCCGAGGGGCAGCTGGCTGAGGTCTCGGCGGCCCCGCAGAGGCCATCGCCGCAGCTGGCCGGGCAGTCCTGGCTGCAGTTGTCCGGCGTCTCGCCGGCGAGGCAGACATCGTCGCCGCAGGAGCCGAGGCAGTCGGCCGGGCAGCTCAGCGCCGTCTCGGCGGCGTCGCAGGCGCCGTTGCCACACTTGCTACCCTGACAGTCGAGCGGGCAGCTGGTGCCGTCCTCGCCCCGGTCGCAGGTCAGCTGGTCGATCAACTGCTCGACGTTGTCGTGGATCGCCTTGAGCTCCTGCTCCATCGAGGCCGAGATGTCCTCGAGGAAGTAGAGATCGACCTGACTGATGCTGGTGCGCAGCCGCAGCTGATCCTCGGTGGGCGCCGGCGCTTCCTCGTGGGGCACGAGGAAGACGAAGTTGCCGTGGGACTGGGGCGTGTCGTCGCCGTCGCGGGCATCGGTGCCCGCGATCTTCTCCACCAGATCGGAGACGCCGTCGTCATCGGTGTCCGCCTTGCGCGGGTCGGTCTCGCCCGCATCGAGCTGGCCGTTGCCGTTTGCGTCCTCGTCGCCGTCGGCGACGCCGTCGTTGTCGCTGTCGCTGTCGCGGAAGTCGGGGGTCTTGTCGCCGTCGGTGTCGACCGGCGGCGTGGCCAGATCGGCGTCCCCGGCCTCGATCGCGTCGGGGATGCCGTCGTCGTCCGAGTCGTCGTCGAGGTAGTCGTCCTTGCCGTCGCCGTCGCTGTCCTGGTCAGCCGTCTTCAGCTCGTGGAAGTCGGATATCCCGTCACCGTCGGTGTCGTCGGTGGGCGGCGGGGCCCAGGTATCGGCTGGCACGGCCCCGTCGCGAAAGGAGAGCGCATCCTTGACGCCCGAGTCAGCGCTGCTGACCTGTCCCTTGCAGCCCGCCAGGCAGAGCAGCACGGCGAAGCCAAGCAGGCCTGAGCCGCGCCAGAAATCGACGGTCCTCGATGGTCTTCGGCGGTGCCTCATCCGGCTGAGTGTATCGCGGTCACATCGTCAGCACCACGGCTCCATCGAGGATCGCCAGCTCCATGCCGGGCGCGCGGTGCATGCCACCCTCGATCAAGTAGTACCCCTTGGCGGCCCGGGGCAGCCCGCTGTACTCGCCGTCGGCCGTGAGGGTGCCGCTGGGGATCGGCACCAGCTTGACGTGCTCGTGGGCGAAGCTGGCGCCGGCCCAGGGGCCGGGGTCGTGCAGGATCAGGTAGGACGGGTCGTCGCGGCCGCCATCGGTGCCGTAGCCGACCACCGTCAGCCAGT
>JAUVBO010000800.1 GCA_030591195.1 Pseudomonadota bacterium | reverse complement strand
CTCGGGCTCGAGGAACAGGTGCTCGATCCGCTGGGTCCGCCAGGTGCCGCTGACCACGTGGGTGCTCTCGGAGAGCGCGCGATCGGCGTCACCGAGCTCGATCACGGCCCGCGAGAGAGTGTTGTCGTGCTTCGGGTTGACCTGCGGCGCGCCGGGCTCGATCGCGCGCGCCGGGTCGAGAACCGCCTCCAGCGGCTCGTAGGTCACATCCACCAGCGCCGCCGCTTGTCGCGCCGTGTGCTCGTCCTCGGCCGCGACCACCGCCAGCACGTCGCCGACGCAGCGGACCTCCTCGCCCACCGCAATCAGGGCCGGCCAGTCCTGCTCGATCAGCCCCTGCCAGCGCTCGCCCGGCACGTCGGCGGCGGTGGCGACGCGCACCACGCCCTCGATCGCCGCGGCCTTCGAGGTATCGACGGCGACGACCTTGGCCCGCGCGTGGGCCGACAGGGCCACCGCGCCGTGGAGCATCTTCGGCCGCACCAGATCATCGACGAAGGGCCGCTCGCCGAGCACCAGCTCGCGGCCGCGGTAGCGGGCGAGCGGCGCGCCCACGCCACCCTCGTCCAGGGGCTCGGGGATCGGCTCTCCCCGCCTCGCAGCGGCGTAGAGCTCGATCGCCTCGATGATCTTCAGGTACCCGGTGCACCGACACAGGTGGCCGTCGATCGCCTTTTTGATCTCCTCTCGGGCCGGCTTCGGGTTGCGATCGAGCAAGTGCTTGGCGCGGAGGGCGAAGCCCGGGATGCAGTAGCCACACTGCAGGCCCGCGGTGACCAGGAACGCCCGCGCGCAGAGCTCACGCTCCGCTGCCGACAGCCCCTCGAGGGTGAGGATCTCGCTGCCCTCTGCTCGCTGCGCCGGCATCGCACAGGTGACCTTGGCCTTGCCGTCGATGATCGCGAGGCACGAGCCACACTGGCCCTGAGGCGCACAGCCACGCTTGAGCGACCTGACGCCGAGGCGGTCGCGCAGGGTCTCCAGCAGCTGCTCGTCCGGCCGGGCCTCGACCGAGACCGGCTCGCCATTGAGGGTAAATTCGATCTTCAACTCGACGACTCGTTTGCAGCTCGGGCCACGGGGGGAGAGAGTCAAACGAAATTAGCAGGCTGGGGGCTCCGCGAGCAAGGCCCGGCTGCGATTTGACACCCACCCGCCACGTAGGTCACCGTTGCGACGATGAAGCTCGATGGCGCAGGCGGGATCTTGCTGCTCGGCGCAATCCAGGGCGTGACCGAGTTCCTTCCCGTCTCGAGCTCGGGACATCTGGTGATCGGCTCGGTGATCCTCGGCCTGCACGCCCCGTCGCTGTTGCTCGACATCCTGCTGCACGTCGGCACCCTGTTGCCGGTGCTCTGGCTCTACCGCCGCGAGGTGGGGCAGATGTTCGCCGCCCTCGGCCGGCTGCCGCGCCTCCGCGAGGCCTACGGCGACGATCAGGGCCTGCGCCTACTGCTGGCGGTGGTGGTCGGCACGATCCCGACGGGGTTGATCGGTGGGTTGCTCAACGATCTCTTCGAGCGCCTGTTCTCCAACACCCTCGCCGTGGGCGTGGCCCTCTGCGTCACCGGGGGATTGCTGCTGCTCACCCGCCTCCGCCCGGGCGAGGTGGATCCGGAGGGCGGCTTCCGCAGCCTGACGCCGCTCAAGGCGCTGGTGATCGGCTGCGCCCAGGGCTGCGCGATCACGCCCGGAATCTCGCGCAGCGGCTCGACCATCGTCACCGGCTTGCTGCTCTCGGTGGAGCGCGAGACCGCGGCGCGGTTCTCCTTCCTGCTCTCGGTCCCGGCGATCCTCGGCGCCACGGTGCTGCACCTCCGCAAGGCCACCCTGACCGGCGAGCTGCTGCTCTTTGCTGGCGGGGCGATCGCCGCGGCGATCTTCGGCTACCTCGCCCTGCTGCTGGTGGTCCGCTTCGTCAAGCAGGGGAGAATGCACTGGTTCGCGGCCTACGTCGTGCCCGCGGGCATCGCCGTGCTGCTCCACACCTTCGGCGTGTTTGGCTGACTCAGCGGCTGACGCCCTGCACCCTGACCGTGTCGGCCTCTCGGCCCAGCAGCTCGGGCGACACCATCCGCTGCACGGTGACGAAGCGAGCGGCGATCGGGTCGGACAGGCTGCGGCCAGCCAGCGGGTGCCTTCCTGCGGCTCGTGAAGGCCCGCCGGGGGTCTGGATCGGCAGCAGCGGTCCGGTGGGATCCGACCGCTCGCGACGCCGACAGGGCACGTCCGAACAGATCAGACACAGCGGCGTCTCGTCGCCGCGGCTGCGACTGGCCACGACCTCGATCGCGTTGACGTCGAGGCTGATGCGCATCAGCCGCTGACGGCTGCACCACAGGTTCTTGATCATCTCCCCCCGATTGTCCCGATGCCGGGACGCTGCAGCGAAGGCGTTGCTCTCCCTCTTTCCCCGTCCGTGTCTGCAGCGAAGTGCACCGAGGGAATGCAAGCGACATGCCCGCGAAAAAGCGTCTGGTTTCTGGGTCGGCGGGCCCACGGGTCGAACGGGTTTCGCAGCGGAGGCCTCCGTTTATCGAAGACCTGAGGTGCTAAGGAAATCCGTGCACGTCCTGCCGGATGGCTCCCAAGTGGGCGCAGATGATGGCTGAGGCGCGCGCGATGCTCCCGACGCGGCGCCGCGGGTGGCGATCAGACAATGGAATTACCGAGACCCGAATCAGCCGGTAGCCGGTGGGCGAGGTCTGCTGGACAGCCCGTTGACCGGTGACCCCCAAGGCGGCCATCCAGCTGCGTACACTTGATCCCGTGCGCCAAGTTGGCCTTGCGAGACAGCCTGGCGCGCATCGGTGGGCCAGCCTGTACCGGCCGCGAAGCTGCGGCGGTAGAATCTGCTTTGTTTTCACAGGGCATGGGGATCGGCACCGCTGGGCACGGGAGCTGCATCACCCGGTTGCATGCCCCTTGGACCCCCCTGCCAGCGAGGCGCTGGCCTCACCCTGCTCGCCGCGGTGAGCATCGCCGCGGGCGCCTGCTCCTACGACTTCGACCGCGAGTGGGTCGACGACGCCCCCGACACCAGCACGAACATCGCCCCGGCGCAGCTTCCCCCCGCGACGCCACCTGCGAGCCAGCCGACGCCGCCTGCGAGCCAGCCGGCGGCGCCCGTCGCCGACGGTACGCTGACCTGCGAGCAGG
>JAUVBO010000012.1 GCA_030591195.1 Pseudomonadota bacterium | reverse complement strand
GGGACATCTCGATCCAGTCGGTCGGCATCACGCCCGACATCGTCACCCGTCCGATGGTGGTGCGCGAGGAGTTCATCCGCTTGCGTCGGCAGTCTATGGCCCACCGCGAGGAGGACCTGGCCAAGCACCTCACCAGCCGCAACGTTCGCAAGGACGTCAAGCCGCTGAAGGAGGTCCGCTACCTGGCGCCGAACCCGAAGCCGGACCGGAACAAGCCGAAGCAGAAGAACCTCTGCCTCTACCCCGACCGCACCTGCCGGCCCGAGGAGCAGGACAAGTTCGTCGAGGACTTCCAGATCAAGCTCGCCCGCTCCCTGCTGGCCAAGGCCCGTGGCTGGCGCCGCAACCAGGTGCTCGCGGCGGCCAACGCCCAGGGGGTCTTTGCCAAGCGCGAGGCCGAGCAGGAGCGCGAAGTGGTCGAGGCGTTGAAGAAGCACGGCGTCGACTGGACACTGGGCGAGGGGGTGAGCAAGGGCAACCAGCCAGCCGCCCCGCCAACGCTGGCGGTCTCCGTGCGGGGTGCGCGGGCCAAGGCCTGCGAGAAGATGAAGATCCGCGTCACGGTGCGCAACACCGGCAAGGTCGAGGCTCGCCGCCTGATGGCGGTGACCAAGTCGGACAACCGGATGCTCTCCGGCCATGAGTTCGTCTTTGGCCGTCTCGCCCCGGGCCAGAGCCGCAGCTGGGTCGTGCCACTCAAGTTCCGCGACGCGCCGACGCGGATGGACGCGGTGACGCTCCGCTTCTACGACGCTGGTCGGCACGACTACCCCCGCCACACTTTCCAGGTCTCGACCCGTGGCGTCGAGCGGCCGACCTTCGCCTACGGCTATCAGCTGATCGACGACCAGCCGGGGGCCAACCAGGACGGGCGCGCCCAGCGTGGCGAGCGCCTGCGCCTGTTTGTCAAGGTGCGCAACACTGGCCGCGGGCGCGCCCTGCGGGCGATGATGGCGCTGAAGAACCTCGCCGGGACGGGGATCTTCATCCACAAGGGGCGGTTCGTCGTCGGCAGCCTCGCGCCTGGCGAGGTCAAGACGGCCTCGTTCACCTTCACCGTCCAGCCCTCGTTCGAGCGGTCGTCGTTCAAGCTGCAGCTGCGGGTGCACGACGACGGGCTCGGTGAGTCGGTCACCGACAAGCTCGAGTTCCCGGTGGCTGCCTCGGCGGGCGCCGCGCCGATCGAGGGCAAGGGTACCGTCCGGGTCAGCGGCGTCAGGGGGAAGTTCAGGGCCTGGGCCGGCGACGACGCGCCGGTGGTCGGCGAGGCCCCCGGTGGGTCGGCGTTCAGGGTGCTCGGACGGGTTGGCAGCAAGTGGTATCGTGTGGCCGTGACCAAGCGGCGCCCGGCCTTCATCGCCGCCAAGGACGTCACCCCCGGCGGTGCCGTGGGCGCGAAGGCGTCGTTCGTCAGCTACTGGCAGGTGACACCACCGAAGCTGACGGTCAACGTCCCCGCCTACCTGACCGACGCCAAGTCGATGCGGATCAGTGGCATCGCCACCGACGAGACCCGCGTCTCGGACCTCTTCGTCTTCGTGCGCAACCCGGGGGCGAAGATCGACGGGCACAAGGTATTCTACCGCTCGAACCGCCACTCGAAGACGCCCCAGAAGCTGAGCTTCTCCACCGACATCCCGCTCTGGCCCGGCGCCAACTACGTGACGATCTTCGTTCGCGAGAACGAGGACGTTCAGACTCGCGACCTGGTGGTGATCTTTCGCAAGAAGGGGGCGACCGCGTCGGCCAAGCCGACCAGATGACGATCCCTCGCTAGCCGATTGATGCGCCAGGCTGGCGATGCGCAAAGCTGACAGCGGAGGGCTGACAGCTTGCTACAATTCGCCCTATACTTACGGCGTTCTCTGACTCGCGATGCCTGTCCCGCCCACGACAGAGGGTCCCGATATGTCCGCCCCGGGCGAGCGCTCGGAAGCCACCAAGAGCACCGTGCTGCTGATCGACGAAGACCCGAAGGCGGGTCAGCTCGTCCGATCAGCGCTCGGTAGCGCGCGGCTGCAGGTGCTGCTCAGCACTCGGGTCGAGGAGGGGCTGCGGCTCGCCGCCCGCCACAAGCCGAGGCTCGTGTTGATGGAGAGCCGGTTCAGGGGCGGCGACGGGATCTTGCTCGCCGGCAAGTTGGTGGCCGCCCCGGCGACCAGCGCATCGGCGGTGGCGATCTTCACCACGGAGCGGTCGTTGGTCCGTCGGCTGCAGGCGCTGCAGCTCGGCGTGGCGGAATACATCGACAAGCCGATCTCGCCGGAGCGGCTCAAGGAGCGGGTCGAGAGTCTCTTCGCGCGGCTCGCGCGGGGCCGGCCGGCGCCCACCAGCGCCGCTGCTGCCGAGTGGTTTCGTGCGCGCGTCGAGGGGTTGGTCGATGCCGGTCACGGGACGCTCGAGCTCTCGCGCGGCCAGCAGACCGCGACGCTGGAGATCGCCGGCGGCCAGCTCAAGGCGGCCCAGTTTGGTCCCCATGCCGGCCTGGAGGCCTTCGATGCGATGGCCCGGGTGGGCGACTGGGATCTCCCTGGCGGTGTGTTGGCACCGCTGAGCAGCCTCGCCGACGAGCCGCTCTTTGGCGGCGACGACGAGGAGCACACGGTCCTCGATCCACTGCCGCGGACGGCGATGCTGGCCGACGTGGGCACGCCCTCGACGGTCGATCTGGCGTTCGAGGTGATGGTGCCCGACGAGCTGCTGACGTCGATGGAGGATGAGGACTCGGAGCCAGAGACCGACCCGGACCCCTACCGCCCCGGCTCGCCGGCCAGCGACGAGCCGGCGCCCGACGCCGCGGGCGCGGCGCCGCCACCGCGTCCGCGGCGGGTGACCGGTCCGTCGCGTCCGTCGCCGCGCCTCTCGCGCCCTCCCACGGGATCGACGGTGGAGGCGCTTCCGCGGGCGCCCGCCGCGCCCCGTGCCGCTCCGACGCGTCTGGAGGCGGCAGCCGAGCGCCGACCGATCGCGCCGCCGCCCGAGTCGACGATCGCGCCAGCTCAGGTCCAGCCTCCACCCGCCACGGGCGAGGTGACTCGATCCCAGGTCGACCGCTTGCTCGACCGCTTCGGGCGTGGCCTCCTGATGGCCACCGGCGATCGCAAGCTGCAACGGGCGGTGCTCGACGGCGCCGCGGCCGCGGGCTTCGAGAGCTACGGCGCAGCCTCGGCGGTGGAGGCCTACCGGGTGGCGAGACAGCGCCGCCCGGCGGTGATCATCTCCGACGCGAAGCTCCCCGACGCCCCCGGGCACGAGCTGCTGGGGGCCGTGCGGTGCGACTACCTGATCCGCGAGACGGCGTTTCTCCTGGCCCCTGGGGACGAGCTGGCGCGCAGCCTAGGTGGGCGCGGGTCGGATTCGTCGATCAACCGGCTCTTCTCGGGCGTGAACCAGGCCCTCGCCCCGCGGGCCGAGCTGCTCGAACGGCTCGGCTGCGGCAGCGGGACCGAGGGCGGCTGGGTCGAGCCGATCGGCGTGACCACCCTGCTGCGGATGGTGGGGGCGAGCGGGTTCACCGGCTCGGTCCGGCTTCGTTACCACGAAGCGCGCAACGCCGCGCTGATCTTCACCAGTGGCAACCTCTGCGGCGTGACGGTCAACTCGCCCCAGACCTCGGTGGGGCCGCTGGCGATGCTCCACCTGCTGGCCTACGAGTGGTCGAACTACCTGATCGCCAGCGAGGAGCCGGGGATCCAGGTCCCCCTGGGCGAGCTGCCGACGCTGATCGAAAACGCTGGACGGCAGAACAACGCCCTGCTGGAGCGGATCTACCATGAGGGGGTGGTCATCGAAGGCGTGGCCGTCGACCGGAGCGACGTCGACACCTACCTCCGCTCGATGCCTGCCCCGTCCCTCGCGCGGATGATGCGTGTGGTCGACGGGGAGGCCCCGGCCACGCTGGTCAGCGAGGGAGTCGCCACGCCGGGGGCGATGAAGAGTCTGCTGCACGACATGCGGCGCAAGGCGGTGGTCCGTGCCGAGTCGCTCAAGCCGGTGCGGGACGTGCCTACCGGCAGCGCCGAGCCCTTCTCCGCGCTGGACAGCGCTCGCCCCGCGCGGGCCCGATGGCTGGTGGTGGCGCTGTCGACCCTCGCCACCGTGACCCTCGCCCTGGCGCTCCTTTTCCTCCACCGTCAGCTCGGTGGCCCGGCGGACGTCACGACTCCACCGGTGGTCCAGCCCGATGCAGGTGGCGCGCCGGCTCCGGGGGCCGGTGACGACGACCAGGCCCGGCAGGATCACGGGGAGAGGCTCGACGGCGGCGCCACGCCGGAGGCGGGCGGGGCGCTGGATGCGGGTGGCACCCCGGAGGGGGGTGGCTCGACGGACGCTGGCGCCAGCGAGCCGGGCACGCCAGCACCGACGACTCAGAAGCGGAGCGAGAAGCCGACCTGAGCCCCTTGGGGCCCGGCGGCGGTGGTCACGTTCCAGCGCGGCTGGGGCGGCCGCCGGGCCAGGTCGTCGCCCTCATCCTGCTCGTCCGGGTCGGCGATGTAGGCCTTGTAGAGCAAGTAGGTCGTGACGGTGGAGGCGAGGATCCCCGCGACGAGCAGGGCGTTGAAGATCGTTGCTCGGGTGGTGCCGTCGTCGCAGATCTTGGCGACCCCTCCGGTGATGCCATCGCGCGACACGGCGCAGGCGTTGTTGTACTGCAGGTCGTCTTGCACCTGGGTGGTAAGCTTCGCCCAGTCGTCCCCGGAGATCGCGACGATCGCGGCTTTCTTGTCCCTCTGGAGGTTAAGGACGCCGATGCCGGTGGCCAGCATCCCGGCGCCGAGGCCGACGGTGATCGCCGCACCGCTCCAGAAGGCGATCTGCCAGCCGCGGCGGTCGTCGTCGCGCCGGTCGAAGGTGGGCTCGCGATCGTCCGGTGGCGGGGCGGTGATGGCGCCGCTGCCGGTGGTCAGCGCCCGCATCTCGGCCTCGATCTCGAGGGTTTGTCCAGCGGTGATCGTCACCCGGCGCCGCCAGGTTTGGTAGCCGCGCTTGCTAACCCTCAGCAGGTGGGTCCCGGTGGGGACGTCCTGGACCAGCATCGTCGAGTCGTCGGTCAGGCCCTTGACCGCCGCGCCGAGCAACACCCTGGCGCCGATGACGTTGCAGCCGAGCTTGATCGTGCCCCCGGAGACGAGGAACGCGGCGGTCACCCGGGCCACGGCGTCCGACGGCCGCGTCGCCTCGTCCTGGGAGATCCGCTCGGTGACCGTATGCTCGAGTCGCTCGCCGTGCACGTCGAGGTATCGCAGGGTGAGGCTGTACTCGGTCCCGGCCGGTCGCAGCGCGCCCCAGAGCAGCTTGGAGGCCTGGAGGCTACGCCCGACGCGGGCCATACAAGCCGGCTTCTCGTCGACGCAGCCAAAGACCAGCTTGACCTCGTCGAGGTTCTTGCCCTGGACCTGCTGAAAGCCGGGCACGCGCATGACGCGGTTCTTCAACGCGATCGTCAGCTGCGAGGCGACATCGGCCGGCGCCCCCGCGGTGGCCTCGATGCCGAGGACGGCCACGGTCACCGGAGGCTTGGCCTGGGCGATGCCACCCGCGAGCAGCCAAACGATGGTGATCACCCACGCGCCGTTTTTCGTCGAAGAAGGCATCGGCGTCTCCTCCCGTCACCCGACAGGTGGAGCGATTATACCGCCTGGGCCGCGCCCTCGTAACTCCGTCGCCGCATTTATCTGCCCCGGGCCAGTAGGCTGCGATCTGCGCTACACTGCCTCCCCGGAGCAGTCGTTGATCCAATGAGTGGCGAGCCAAGGAACGAGCCGATCCGGCTGGTGATCGTCGAGGACCAAGCGACGATCCTCGTCCAGCAGCGGCGGCTGCTCGAGGGGTTCGACGAGCTGCAGGTGGTCGGCACCGCGCGGGATGGCGCCCGCGCGCTCCAGCTGATCGAGTCCGAGCGGCCCGACGTGGTGTTGCTCGACCTGGGCCTGCCCGACATCGACGGCATCGAGGTCACGCGCCAGATCAGGGTCCGCTGGCCGGAGATCGAGGTGCTGATCTTCACCATCTTCGATGACGAGGCGCGGGTGCTCGAGGCGGTGCGGGCCGGCGCCAGCGGTTACCTGCTCAAGGGTATGACCGCCGATCGAATCGTCGAGGCGCTGCGAGACGTTTGTTCGGGGGGCAGCGTGATCCAGCCGCGGCTCGCCCGCAGCCTGCTGCGCCGCCTGCAGCGCAAAGGGGTGGAGGACCCGGTCGTGCGGCTGACGCCGCGGGAGACCGAGGTTCTGACCCTGATCGCCAAGGGGCTGAACAATCGCGCGGTCGCCGAGACGCTCGGAGTCAGCCGGGCCACGGTGCGCACCCACCTCGAGCACATCTACGGCAAGCTCGAGGTCTCAAACCGTACCGAAGCGGTGACCGAGGCGATCCGTCAGGGCATCATCGAGCCGTGAACAATTCTTGGATCTTCTTGAAAAAAGTGGGTACTTTTGGCCGTGTTGGTGTGAGTGATCCGGTGGCTGGCTTCGTTCGACGGTGGTCCAGCACGTCCACGAGCGGGCCAACAATAAACCAAGGCTGGCGGGTAGAACCTGCGACAAGTGCCGTATCAGCCCTGGCAAGAAGGAGGAAACTGATGCGGTTGCGAACGATCCTGCTGATGACCCCTGCCCTGGCTTTGCTGCTCTGCCTCTCCGTCTCTCCGGCCATGGGGCAGTCCGACCCGATGCCGCCTCCGGCGCCCGAGGGCGGAGACACCGAGCCCTCCCCACCTGGACTGCCGCCAGCGCCGACCACGCCGACGGCCGCCGCGCCGACGGCTGCCACGCCCTCGGCCAGCGCGGCGCCAAGCAACCCCGAAAAGCCCGTCGAGCGAGTCGAGTCGGGCCTCTGGGGCTTTGCCTGGCGTTTCGGAGGGCTGGCGACGATGGCGGCCACGGGCAACGCCCAGACCGCCGGTCAGGTGACCATCTCCCAGATCGCGGTCAAGTACGTGCCGAGCGAGAGCCTGCGGGTCTACTTCGCCGTGGGCACCGGAATTCAGGTGCGTGCGCCGGACGGTGGCGACGCCAACGCCGACTGGGGCATGAACCTCGGAGGAGGCTTCGAGTACCACTTTCGCATCTG
Organism: Pseudomonadota bacterium; assembly: GCA_030591195.1. The sequence continues at coordinate 6,504 of JAUVBO010000012.1, read as the reverse complement.
GCGGCGCATCTCGCCGTTTCTCGGCGCGGGACTGTTCATCGGCATGAACGACCCGGCAGGCGGCGACAACTGGAACTTCGGGCTGCAGCTCGGCCCGCAGATCGGGGTCGAGTACTTCATCGGCGACCGGGTCAGCGTTCAGGCGCTCTACAACCTGGCGCTGATGTTCAACTTCGCCGGCAACCCGGCCCAGCAGTTCGCCTTCACCTTCGCCACTGGCTCGGGTGGCCTGCTGGGGCTGACGACATATTTCTAGGGGTGAGGGCGTGGCGCGCCGGGGGTTGGGAATAGCCCGTCCGGCGTCGCCGTTGGTTGAGTTATTCGCAGCAGTGTCGGTGGTCTCCGACGGGAGGTGCAGCATGTCCCGACCCTATTTCGTCGCCGGCTTCGCCGTCGGTGCGCTCCTGCTGGTCAACTGTGACAAGGCCCCATCGATGGGGCCGAACACCAGCATCTTCGGCGAGCCCGAGCGCGTCGCCGGCCAGTTGGCCGGGAGCCCCGCCGAGACGGTCTGTCAGAAGTTCGAGTCCTGCGGGCTTTTTTCCCAGACCCGGGTATCGCCCCCGCAGGATCGGTCGGACCTTGACCGGTCGGACCTCGGCCTGCGCGCCTTCGGCATCACCGCCGGCGCGGCGATCGGCCGCCAGGTCTACGCCCAGGCGAGCCCGTTCGGGCCCGCCTCGTCCGGCGACAGCATCGAGCAGCCCCAGACGCTGATGGGGATCTGCATCAAGCAGGTCGATGACGTGATCAAGCAGTTCGAGGACCGGGGCTCGGTCTCGGTGGACTGGGCCTCGCTGGGTTACTGCATCGCCGCTGGCTCCTGCGACAACTTCTATGATGAGGACGGCTGGCAGCGGCTCGGCTTGCAGTGCGCGGGCCAGCTCGGCATCGATCTCGGCAGCACTTCGACTCCGAAGCCGCCGAAATACCCGGACCCGCAGCCACGCGACGACGCGGGCCCGACCGATCCGCCGGACCCTCCCTCGGGCGATGTCTGCGAGGAGGCTGCCAGCAAGCTCAAGGCCTGCATCGACGGCCTCGACTGCTCGAGCTTCGAGGGCACCGACCAGTCGATCTGTGAGGCGCTCAAGTCCGCCGACACCTCCGAGATCCCCGCATGCGAGGGCGAGACCAGGTCCGCGGCCGAGCAGATCAACAGCTGCAACCTCGACGAGCTCTGCCGCTGCCAGGTCTGAGCGGGGCTGGTCCTTGTCTGCCGCCCGATCCCCCACGGTGCAGGTCGATCTCGCTGGGCAGGTGGCCCTGGTCACCGGCGGCACCCGAGGCATCGGCGCGGCGATCAGCCGCGGGCTGCTCGACGCCGGGGCCACGGTTCATGCGGTCTACGCCGGCAACGAGGAGGCCGCGGCCTCCTTCGAGCAGGCGATCGAGGAGGCCGCGCGCTGCCGGCTGACCCTGACCCGACTCGACGTGGCCGATCACCAGGCGGTACAGGCGCTGTTCGAGCGCTGGGAGGGGCCGCTGCAGGTGGTGGTCAACAACGCCGGCATCCGCCGCGACGCGCTGGTCGGGATGATGGCCAAGGAGAGCTGGGACCGGGTGCTCGAGGTCGATCTCAGCGGTCCGTTTCACCTCTGCAAGTTTGCCGTGCGGCGGATGATCGGCCAGCGCTACGGCCGGATCATCAACATCAGCTCGCCCGCCGCCGAGCGCAGCCTCGCCGGCCAGGCCAACTATGCCGCGGCCAAGGCGGGCTTGGTGGCGATGACCCGCTCGCTCGCCCGCGAGGTCGCCACCCGCGGCATCACCGTCAACTGCGTCTCGCCCGGCTTTGTCCGCACCGAGATGCTCGAGGGGCTGGCGGCCGCGAAGGTCGAGCAGCTGGAGCGCGAGGTGCCGATGGGCCGCTTCGGCACGCCCGAGGAGATTGCCGCGGCGGTGCTCTTCGTCGCCTCGCCCGCGGCGAGTTACCTCACCGGCGCGACGATTCCCGTGACCGGAGGGCTATAGATGGAGAGCTTCGGGGCGACCCACGACTACCCTGTCTCGCTGGAGCGGGTCTTTGCCATCTTCGGGCAGGAAGAGTTCCACCAGCAGAAGTTCGCCGCCCTCGGCGACCAGCGGATCGAGATCCTCGAGTGCGCAGCGGACGACGAGGGCGCGCTGCGGATCCGCACTCGTCGCGAGATTCCGCTCAAGCTGCCCAGGGTGGCTCAGAAGGTGCTGGGCTCGGTCAACCGGGTGTTGAGCGAGGCTGTCTGGATGCCGGCCAGTGCCCAGGGCGAGCGTCTCGGCCACTGGTCGATAGAGGCTGTCGGCCGCCCGGTCGAGCTCTCCGGTACGATGTGCCTCGCTCCCCGCGAAGGCGGCTGCGTCAACCGGATCACTGGTCAGATCGCGGTCAAGGTCCGGCTGGTCGGCGGCGTGGTGGCCAAGTTGCTGGTCAAGGACGCCACCCGCGCCCTCGAAAAGGAATTCGCCTTCACCCGCGACTACCTGCTGCGGTAGCAGAGGGCCCCTCGCGGGCTCAGTCCATCCCGAGGTCGCAGGTGCCGTCGTAGTAGCAGCCGATGGCGTCGTTGGCGAACAGACACTCGCAGCCGTCGGCGTGGTCGGCGTTGCAGTCGTAGTCGAACTGGGGGCAGTCGGTGCAGGTGGTCCCGTCCCAGACCTGGGAATCCTTGCAGGTGCTCGGCTTGGCCGGCGTGGCCTTCTCGCGGCAGGCGCCGTTGTCGCACTCGTGGGTGGTGCCGACGCACTCGCAGGTGTTGGTGTAGTCGCAGTTGAGCATCACGCCGGCGCAGGCGGTGCAGGTGTAGCTGTTGGCCGAGCAGTAGACCTTGGTGTCAGCGCCGCACGACCGGGCGTCGGTGACGCTGCACTGGGTCGGCGGTGGGATGGTGCCCGCCAGGCACTTGGTGGGGTCGGCGGTGTCGCAGCCGTTGCCACACTCGCAGTCGTTCAGCCCGTCGCAGTTGAAGGCGTTGGCGCCGCCGGGGCACGGTCGGCAGACGCCGAGGCCGGCGTTACAGAACTGGTCCTGAGTCAGGCAAGCGTTGGCCATCACCGCGCTGCAGGAGGCGGGAGGTGGCGTGGGCGAGCCGCCGCACTGACCGGCGGTGCAGGCCTGGCCGGCACAGCTGTTGAAGCAGGCGCCGCAGTTACTCGGGTCGCTGTTGAGGTCGACGCAGCCCTGGCCGCAGAGCCGCACCGGCGTGCTCGTCGCCGTGCAGGCAGGCTGGCCGAGGCACTGCCCGGTGCGCGCGTCGCACTGGGCTGGTGGACAGCCCGCCGGACAGGCGACGCCGGTGCCCCCGTCGTCACTGCTGCACCCCGCCAGCACCGTCACCGCCAGCGCGCCGACCGCGCCGATCGCCTTGCCGAACATCTCGGTTTCTCCTGTGAGCGCCTGCCGATCAGAATAGCAGGGATCTCGCGGGCCGATGCTCGGTTTGTTACTTGGCGAGGGTTGCTCAGTGGGCGTCGTCGGCGGGGGCGGCGACGAACAGGGCAGTGGTCGGCTGCTCGCCGCGGGCGAGGGTCGCGGCGCGTCGTACCACCTCCTCGAGGCCCCAGGTGGTGTGGTCGAGGTCCCCGACCGCCTCGAGCGGGACCCAGCGGGCCTGCCGTACGTCTGACCCGGCGCGCAGCTCGCCGCCGCGGGCCTTGCCCCAGAAGTCGATGATCAGGAAGTGGTAGCGCGGCGCGGCGGCCGGGCCGAGGATCCGCTCGAGGACCTTGACCTCACCTCGCAACTCGGCCTCGAGCCCGGTCTCCTCCTTCAGCTCGCGCAGGCAGGCCTCGCGGAGGGTCTCGCCGCGCTCCACCAGTCCACCGGGAATGCTCCACGCGCCGACGGCCGGGGGGCTGCCTCGCTCGATCAGCAGCACCCACCGGAGGTCGTCGGAGAGCAGCACGGCGCCGACGCCGATCAGCGGCCGGCCGCTACGGCGGTCGTCGCGGTCGCTCACCCGCTACGCCCTCCTCGTGTCGTTCACCGGCAGCCTGACGGTGAACGTCGTGCCCACGCCGAGATCGCTCTCGACCGAGATCTCGCCCCCGTGCTCCTGCACGATCTGGTGGGTCAGCGCCAGCCCGAGCCCGGTCCCTCCGCGCTTGGTCGAGAAGAAGGGCTCGAAGATCCGTTCGATCGCCGCGGGCTCGATCCCGGCGCCGGTGTCGGCCACCGTCACCTCGAGCGATCCATCGACCACCCGGGTCTCGACCCGCAGGGTGCCCTTGCCGTCGGCCATCGCGTCGGTGGCGTTGCGCATCAGGTTGAGGAACGCCTGGCGCAGCTGGTTCTCGTCGGCCGGGACTCCCGACAATCCGTCGGCCAGGTCGGTCTCGACCGTCACCCCGTGCCCCTCGAGCTCGCCGCCGATGAAGCCGAGCAGTCCGGCGAGGATCTCGTTGATGTCTTCGTCTCGCAGCGAGGGTTTGGGCAGGCGGGCGAACTGCAGGTACTCCTCGGTGATCTCGGTCAGCCGGTCGACCTCCTTGCGGATCGCCCGGCAGATCGTCCGTGCCTCATCGGCCGCGCCGCTTGCGCCGTTGACGGCGGCCCCCGTGACGCAGGACGCTCCGGGGTCGCCGGCGGCTCCTGGTCGCGGTGCGTCGCAGGCCGCGCGGTTCATTGCGGCCCCCGTGACGCAGGACGCTCCGGGGTCGCCAGCGGCTCCAGGTCGCGGTGCGTCACCGGCCGCAGCGCTGATCGAGGCCAGCTCCTCCTCGAGGATCTCGGTGTTGAGCGAGATCGAGTTGAGTGGGTTTCGCACCTCGTGAGTGATGTGAGAGGCGAGCTGGCCGGCAGCGGCCATCCGCTCGCTGCGGATCAGCCGCGTCTCGCGCTCCTGGACCGCGGCAGCCATGCTGTTGAACTCCTCGGCGAGCGCGCCGAGCTCGTCGCGCGACTCGACCGGTGCCCGCCCGGCGTAGTCGCCGGCGCCGCTTCGCTTGGCGCTCTTGACCAGGGTCTTCAGCGGCGACAGCAGCCGGCGGGCACGGACCGTGACCACCAGGCTGAGCGTCAGCGCGAGCACCACCAGGCCAAGACCTGCGGTCACCGCCGTGCGCTGGTGGCCGACGATCTCCTTCACCGTGCCCTCCATCTGTCCCCGTAGCCGCCGCCGCAGCGTGGCGGTCAGCTGGTCCAGCTTGCGCTCGCCGCGCAACAGGTTGGCCCCGATGCGATGCAGCGTCGCCGCGGAGGTTCGCGCGGTGGAGAAGAGCTGCTCGAACAGCGCCTCGTCGGCGCGGAAGGTCTTGATCGCCGCGGAGAGCGCGCGCCGGGTCTCGGCGAGGAAGCGCGCGTCGCCGGCGGGCAGCCTCGCCCGCTCGGCGCGGCGGATCAGCCGCACGCCCCGGCGGGCGTTGCCGATGCGGTACTTGCGGGCGACCTTGATGTGGTGGCGCAGCTGCTCGATCGTGCTGCGCCCGGCGGCGCGCTCGGCGATCTGGATGTTCAACCGCCCCTGGGTGTAGTGCAGCTCGCTGCCGATCAGCATCAGCGGCAGGTAGGTCTTGTTGGTCAGCACCAGCTGCTGGCGTAGCTCGTGCATCCCGTAGACGGTAAATGCCATCACCGCCCCGAAGGCGACGATCACCGCCACGAAGCCGGTGAAGATCCTGGCGGAGATCGAGCGCGCCATGCTGGTCAGAGCCTAGCACGAGCCGCGGGCCGTCCGCTGCAGGTGCGCCTTTATTCCGCCGCGCGGATGCCGCACAATAGGAACAGACTGGGGGAGGGATGGCATCCGGCAAGGTCCTGATTGTCGACGACGAGCCGCAGGTTCTGCGCGCCCATTCGCGGATGCTCGGCGCCCACGGCTTCGAGACGGTCTGTGCCGAGAGCGGCCAACAGGCGCTCGAGATCGTTCGCCAGGGCGGCCTCGATCTGGTGCTCAGTGACCTCGCGATGCCTGGCATGCAGGGCACCGATCTGCTGCGCCAGGTGCGGATGGAAGATCTCGACCTGCCGGTGATCCTGCTCACCGGGGCCCCGACCCTCGACACAGCGATCAAGGCGGTGGAGCTCGGCGCCCTGCGCTACCTGACCAAGCCGGTACAGCTCGAGGAGCTGATCGACGCCGTCTCCTACGGGGTGCGGCTGCATCGCCTGGCGCGGCTCAAGCGTCAGGCCCTCGACCTGACTGACGAGAGCCGACTCTTCGGCGGTGATCGGGCAGCGCTCGAGGCAGCCTTCGCCCGGGGGGTCGAGCGGATGTGGCTTGCCTTTCAGCCGATCGTCCACTGGCCCGAGCGGCGGATCTTCGGCTATGAGGCCTTGCTCCGGTCCGACGACGAGCAGATCCCCCACCCGGGCGTCTTCCTCGACATCGCCGAGCGCCTCGGGCGGGTGCGCGAGCTGAGCCGGGCGGTGCGAAGCATCGCTGCCCGGTCGCTCACGCGCCTGCCGGCCGACGCGCTGCTGTTCGTCAACCTCCACCCGTCCGATCTGCTCGACGAGGAACTCTACGACGCTGCGGCGCCGCTGTCGGCCCACGGGCCGCGGGTGGTGCTCGAGATCACCGAGCGGGC
>JAUVBO010000501.1 GCA_030591195.1 Pseudomonadota bacterium | reverse complement strand
TCCCAACTTGCCCTACGCCTGGGATCGCGAGATCAAGCGCGTCGCGGCCCTCGCCCTGGCGCCCGACGAGCTCGAGCGAGTCCTGGCGCACAACGCCGAGCGGTTGATCTCGGGCGGGTAGCTTCGGGGTACTGGTCCAGCTGATGTGAGCGCGCCCCCACTCAGACTGTAGAGTCGATCCTACGTTCTGGTGCCCTTCCCCACTGTCCCGGGCTGGAGCCCTTACCCCTGAACTACTGCATGCCCTGGTTATTATTGGTGATGCCTGAGAGGACATGGGGAGTCAACCTGGCACGTGCGTTGCTTTTGAGGGAGGGACGGAGACCACGATGATTCGCCGCCTGACGTTGATGCTGGCCCTGCCCCTACTGTCGCTGCTCGGCCTCGAGCGGCCAGCCTCGGCTCAGGGCTTCGCGGTCTACGCCTCGAGCGGCAAGGTCTACACGGTCCAGATCGGCCAGCCTGCCAAGCAGCTGTACGACGGCAGCGCGGCCCACGCCGTCTGGTCGGCCAAGGCGCTCTACATCTACTTCATCAAGACCAACGGCCAGATCTGGCGGATGAACAACGACGGGTCGGACGCCCACGAGATCGCCTCGGGCATCAACAGTAGCTACAACCCGATCGCCGCCTATCGGCCCGACCCCGAGTCGGTGCTCTACGTCAACGGCACGGACTTCTACCGGATCAACGCCCCCGACGGCAAGATGACCAAGATCCACTCGGGCTCGCGCTGGTACGTCGGCGAGGTCGCGGTCAACGAGGCGGGCACCCGGCTCGTCGCCCGGGATGACAACAGCGACCTGTTCAAGATCACCGTCGGCGGCTCGGCCACGCTCTACGACACGGACTGCTCGGCGAGCATCTCGCCCGATGGCAACCGGATGACCTCCAACGTCAGCGGCCACATGGAGCTGACGATCCACGACTGGAGCGGCGGAACCCACAAGACCCTCAACTCGCCGGGCAAGGAGTGGGACAATCAGAAGTTCGCCGTCAACAGCAACGACTACGTCGTCTACCGCTTCGACGACGGATCGGGCATCGGCGTCAACCAGGTGTCACAGGACAGCAACACCGCCATCGCCGGTCCCAACTCCCTCTATCCCGACTTCTACGTCGGCAGCTCGTTGCCGTCGGTGGGAAGCACGCCGCCCTCCGAGCCGCCGCCATCCGAGCCGCCGCCCTCCGAGCCGCCGCCATCCGAGCCACCGGTGGGCGAGACGATCGTGATCGAGGCCGAGTCGATGACCCTCAGCGGCTACGAGGTCGAGGACGGCTCGCTGATTGCGACGATGGGGACCGGCACCGCCACCGCCAGCTTCCCCGGCGTCAGCGGTCGCTACCGGCTGGCGATCGCGATCGTCAAGGAGAACGACGGCGAGCCGACCCTCGACGTCACCATCGGCGGAACCCTGGTCAAGCAGATCCAGTACGAGCTGGGCAGCTCCAGCCGCGACCCCGACACCCTCGACCTCGGCGAGCTCGACGTCGAGGCCGGGGCGATGATCGAGTTGACCGGCGTCCGCGAGGGTGACGCCGCGGCGCGGGTCGACCGGCTGACGTTCACCTTGGTCGTCACCGCGCCAGACCCCGACGACCCGCCACCTGCCGGCGGCGCCGGCGCCGGCCCCGAGCCGCCGCCGACCGACGGAGTCGGCGCTGCACCTGCCGGCGGCGCCAACCCTGGCGCCACCAACCCGCTGCCGGGCGAGCCTGGCGCCGCCTCGAGCCTCGAGGGCTCGGCGGGCTGCAGCGCCACCGGCCCCGCCGCCGGTGGGGGTTGCCTGCCGACCGTCGCGCTGGTGCTGATGCTGCTGGCCTTGATCCGCCGTCGCTCCTAGAAATCAGCACCTGACACCGACCGCCGCTCCAACTATCCTCCAGACGATGCGCTTCTGGCTCTCGTGGGGCCTCGGCTTGCTCGTCTGGACCGTCGCGATGTTCGTCGGCGGCCAGTTCGATCTCCGCCTGTCGCTGCTGATGATCGACTCCGAGGCCCCCATCGCCCAGCTGGTCGCTCGCTACGGCGAGTGGCCCGGCTGGCTGGCGGTGATCGGGGCGGTGGCCGTGCTCGGCCTCGCCCGTCGGCGCCGGCGGGACGGCGGCCTCGCCGCCCTGCGGCCGCTCGCCTGGTCGGTGATCGCCCTCGCCCTGTGCCACCCGCTGGCAGCGACTCAGACGCTCAAGTACCTCTGGGGCCGGGTTCGTTTCCACCATCTCGGCGCCGACCTCGCCGACTACACGCCATTCTGGGTCCCGGCGGGGATCGGCGCCGGCCGCTCGTTTCCCTCGGGTCACGTGGCGATGTCGATGGTGCCCGCGCCGCTGCCGTTCTTCTTGCTCTCCGCTCGCCGTGATCTCGCGGCCGCCGCCGGCAGCGGCGTGGCGGTGCTGCTGGTCGGCGTCACCGTGTCCCTCGGGCGGATCGTCGGCGGCAAGCACTACCTCACCGACACGCTGTTCTCCGTCGGCCTGGCCCTGCTGCTCGCGCCGCTGCTGCTGCGCTGGCTGCGACGCAGGCCCGCGGGCTAGCGGCTACGCGAGCGTCGGGTCTTGCCGGCGGCCCGCGCCCGACCGTCGTTGTCGAGCAGCAGGCCGAGCACCCGCTGGCGCACCGCCTCGCGCTGGCGCAGCTTGTACTGATCGTGGGCCGCATGGCCCTTGACGCTCTCCCAGTAGCTCTCCTCGTCCAGCAGCTGGATCTCGAACGGGAAGAAGAAGCGGATCCCCTCACGCAACGCCCGGCCCGGGCCGCTGCGGGCGCGAATCCGGATCATCTGCCGGCAGGTGAGCTGGATCGCGTGGTAGCCCATGGCGCTGAACGGGTTCTCCGAAAAGGGGGTCGACGCCGACGGGTAGGGCCGCTGGCGAACCCGCCGTCGCAGCAACTCGAGGCGCCGGGCCTGATCGAGCTCGCCCGCGGCCAACCTTCGATCGAGCTCGCCCACCTCCTCACGCAGCCACTGCAGGTCGATCAGGTTGTTCTTGGTCCGCGTCGGCTTGGCGTTGGCGAAGTTGATCACATGATTTTCGCGGAGGTACTTGATCACCAGCAGGGTGTCGAAGCGCTCCTTGGTGACGAAGCGCAGCCCGACCCAGTCGAAGACATCGACGGCGACGTTCTCGCTCTTGTGCAGCAGCTTGAGCGCCACCGAGTGCAGCTCCTTGGTGGGACGGAGGTCGAAGTTGGACAGCTCGATGGCGTCGGCCCCGCGGCCCAAGGTCAGCTGCCCCGACTCGTGCATCTGCAGGTGGGGCGAGAAGCGGCCGAAGATCTGCTCGCGGATCTCGGCGCCGTAGCGATCGTTGAAGTGCCGCTGGCAATGGGCCAGGGCGTGCATCCCGCGCAGCAGCGAGCAGGACCAGAGAGCCCGTGGCTCGCCCGAGCGCTCGGAGGCCCAGAGCATCAGCTGGGGGACGTCACGTTGCCGGCGAACCGCCGGAAGCACCCGCTCGTCCGCGGCCAGCAGCTCCTGCTCGATCAGCTTGATCGCGGACCGGCGCAGCCGCTCGACCAACTTGCGATCCGACTCGCTGCTCCAGCGGAAGCCATAGCACTCGAGGTAGGCCGCGGCCTGGGCCACGGTCCCGACCGACAGCCGGGGAGCGTCGATGGTCGAACGACCACCGAGGGTCGCCAGCAGGTCGTCCCAGGCGCCATCGTCCTCCGCGGAGGTCGACAGGTGCAGGGTCGAGCGATCGTCGGGCATCTGGATCGAGGATAGACCCACCACCCGATGACGACAAGCGACCGCGCGGGTCTTGGGGCTAGAGTGAGTCGAGGTCGGCGATCTCGGCCGGGTGGCCGACCGCCTCGAGGAAGCGCTGCAGGTCCGCCGGCGCGATGGCCGTGGTCAGGTGGTTGACCAGCGGGTGGGCGTTGACCGTCGGCTGCTCGAGCAGCGCGCGATCGATGACCATCGTCACCGCGCCACCGGTGTCGTTGATCAGCGCGAAGGGCGTCACCGCGCCGGGCTGGACGCCGAGGAAGCGCCGCAGTCGCTCGTGGCTGGCAAACGACAGGTGCCCCGCGCCGATCCCCTTGCCCAGCGCCTTGAGGTCGATCCGGCGGTCCTCGAGGCAGGTCAGCAGCCACATCCGGCCCTTCTTGTTGCGCACGAAGAGATTCTTGATGTGGCCACCGCCGAGGTCTCCCCGGGCGGCCCGGGCTTGCTCGACGGTGAACACCGGCTGGTGCTCGACAGTGCGATGAGCGATGCCGAGCTCGTCGAGGC
>JAUVBO010000018.1 GCA_030591195.1 Pseudomonadota bacterium | reverse complement strand
GGCGGCCGAGCCGCGCAGCCTCGTCTCGTTGCCCGGCGCTGGCCACCTGTTGCTCGACCGAACCGAGGGGGCCTACCTCGGTCGGCTGATCGCCGCCTGGGCCCGACGCTACCTCGATCCACCGCAGCGGGCCCGCCAATGAGCAGCAAGAAGAAACGGTCCCGGTCCGCCGAGCCGTACCAGCCGGCGGTGGCTCCGGCGCCGCTGTGTGACAGCCACGCCCACCTCGATGACCGCCGGTTGCTCGAGGACCTGGCCGGCGTGGTCCAGCGAGCGGCCGAGGTCGACGTCGACCGCATCGTCACGGTCGGCACCAACCTCGCCTCGTCGCGCAAGGTGCTCGAGCTGGCCGCGGCGTTTCCGGGGGTGCTCTTTGCCGCCGCCGGTGTCCACCCCCACAACGCCAGCGCGGTGACCGACGAGGACTGGCTGGCGTTCGAGGCGATCTGGGGCGCGGGCCAGGTACACGCGGTGGGCGAGATCGGCCTCGACGACTACTACGACTTCGGCGAGCCGGCCGACCAGCGCGCCGCCTTCGCCCGGCAGCTCGAAGCGGCCGAGCGCTTCGAGCTGCCGGTGATCGTCCACGTCCGCGACGCCTACGACGACGCCTTCAGCCTGCTCGAGAGCGCCCGCTTGCCCGCCGGGGGCGTGCTGCACTGCTTCTCGGGCGGACCCGCCGAGTGCGAGCGTGCCCTCGCCATGGGTCTGCACGTCTCCTTTTCGGGGATCGTCACCTTCCCCAAGGCCGACGAGCTGCGCGCGGCCCTCGCCCTGGTGCCCGACTGTCGATTGCTGATCGAGACCGACGCGCCCTACCTCGCGCCGGTGCCCCGTCGCGGCCGGCCCAACGAGCCGGCCTTCGTGGTCCACACCGCCCTGCGGGTGGCCGCGCTACGCGACACCGACCCGGCCGAGCTCTGCCGGCTGGTCAGCGCCAACGCAGCCGCGTTGCTGGGGCTGGGTTAAGCTCCCGCGACCCACGCGCGGCTCAGCCCCCGAGAGGCCGCTGGTCCGGACGACGAACCAGGGTGGTGGCGAAGCGATCGTCATCACCCCGGGGCCAGCTGATCACCAGGTTGTCGAGGTCGGCGCTGAACCCCACTGCGCCGGCGGTCTTGTCGATCAGGTCGCGGCGCACTAGCAGCCCGCGAGCAACCACAGCAGCAGCCCGAGCAGCACCAGGACGACCAGCGTCGCCCCGCCGGCGATCAGGACCCAGGGAGGGAGCCGACCCGGCCCGAATGGCGGTGCGCTGAGCTGCGTCTTGTCGGCGCCAGGGGTGGCGCCGACGGGTGTGGTCGGCGGCCGGCTCGACACGGTGGCCGACCGCGAGGGATCCTCCGGCTCTCCGGCGGCCTTGCGCTGCAGCGGCGGCGCGGCGGCCGCCAGCGCCGGGTCGAGGGGCAGCAGCGCCTCGAGGGCCTCACGCAGGGCCGCGGCCGAGGGGTAGCGCTCGGACGGCTTCTTCGCCAGGGCACGCAGGATCACCGCGTCAAGAGCGGCGGGCAGCTCGGGGCGAAAGGCCGAGGGCGGCTTCGGCTCGAGCAGCAGGTGCTGACGGACGATGGCCGCTAGGTCGTCGGAGAAAAACGGCCGCTTGCCGGTGGAGAGCTCGTAGAGGATCACGCCCACGGCGTAGAGGTCGACCGAGTGATCGATCGACCCGCCCTGGGCCGCCACCACCCGCTCGGGCGCGAGGTAGGCCGGCGTGCCGAGCACCTTGCCCGGCGCGGTCAGCGCCGCGAGGTCACCGGTCTCGAGGTAGCCCGGCTGCAGCTTGGCCAGCCCGAAGTCGAGGATCTTCGGGTCGAGCTGCCCTGGTTGGGTGTTGCTCTGGACGAGCATGATGTTGTCGGGCTTGATGTCGCGGTGGATGATGCCCTGGTCGTGGGCGTGCTCGAGGCCGACCAGCACGCGGATCATCACGTCGAGCGCCTGACCAAGGGGCAACCCGACGCCCTTGGTGAAGCGCGACAGGGGCTCGCCGTCGACCAACTCCATCACGATGAACGGACCGTGGTCGCTGTGGCCGTAGTCGGTGACCTCGATGCAGTACGGGTGGCGCAGCATCGACAGCACCCGCGCCTCGCGGTCGAAGCGAACCGCTTGCTGCTCGTCCTTGTGCGCCGCCCCGGCCAGGACCTTGAGCGCGAAGGGCTTGCCCATCTTGATGTGACGAACCCGGTAGACCTCGCCAAGCCCGCCGCTGCCGATGCGCTCCTCGACGAAGTACCGCTCGTCGAGCCGCAGGCCGGCCAGCGGCCCACGGGTCTGCACCGACGCCAGGGCGCAGCCGTCGATCGGGCAGTAGTAGGCGTCGTCCTCGAAGGACTGGCCGCAGATGGGACACCGGCGCATGGGTAACCGGATGTTACTGCACCCAACGGACGAAGACCACCAAGCCCGGCGGGTACCAGCAGCCATCGGTCTTGCGCCGCTAACTGCTCATCATTGTAATGGAAGACACGTGTGAGCGGCCCGTGGTGAACATAGAATCCGGGGACTGACTCCCCATGGTGGACGCCTGTCCACTGCCGTGGTCCAAGTGCCGCGAATCTAATGTCTTCAACCAGAGATGGTAAGACCATCGTCACCCCATCACCGGAAGCCTTGGATAGTTATCCTCTTGAAGATATTAGCCTTGTCACAGAAAACTCGTGTGGGGGCGGGCCACCCCCAAGCGGGCCGTTGGCTGGGGTGTTCAGCCCCGCCCAATAAGCGGTGCAGTCTAACAGATCGGAATAAATCACGAATCGTTGTCCATGCACTGGGGCGTGGCACATTCCGTGCTTATACTTATGGATTGGAGCACTGGCTGAGGGGAACACCCGACGCTCCGGGAGGCACCACATGAGGGGCATTCGTCGACTGATTGGAACGATCGCAGTGGTTGGCCTGGCGCTCGGGACCACGAGCTACCTCGGCTGTCAGGGTGATGTCGTCAACCCGGGTGGGGGCGGCGGGGGCGGCGGTGACGGTGGCGCGAACGATGGCCCGAGCGGGACGTTCGACAACGGCACCTCGGTGCTCTGCCCCAACGGCACCGACCTCGACGGTGACGGCTACGGCGAGGACTGCGACCGCGGCGTGGACTGTGATGACGGCGACCGCACGATCAACGCGGGCGCCGACGAACAGTGCGACGGCAAGGACAACAACTGCGACGGCACGATCGACGAGGGCCTCGAAAACTGCAACGCCAACAACATCGGCGCCGACTCGCCCTTCCCCGTCGACCCGAGCAAGGACGACAACGTCAAGGAGGCCACCGGGGTCAACCTCGACGAGAACGGCGACCTGGTGCTCGGCGCCAACATCGCCAGCCTCGGCTTCATGTGGATCGCCAACACCGACGACCTCAAGCGCGGCACCCTGTCGAAGATCGACACCAAGAACCTCAAGGAGGTCGCGCGCTACCTGACGGTGACCTGCCACTCCCAGCCGAACAGCACCGACTGCGTCGACGCCAACGGCAAGCCGATCAAGTTCGTCCAGGACCGCAACCCTTCGCGGACCGCGGTGGACTACAACATGGACGTCTGGGTCGCCAACCGCTGCCACGACGCCGACTGCCAGCCCTCGTCGACCAAGGTCGCCAACGAGGAGTCCAACTGCATCGACCGCAACAACCACGGCAAGATCGACACCTCCAGGGACCACGACGGCAACGGCCAGATCGAGACTGACTGCGACGACGATGGCAAACCCGACACGCTGGCCACCAAGTGCGGCAACGGCAAGCCGCCCGAGTTCCTCAGCGGCGACGACGAGTGCATCCTGTTCACCGTCAACTACGGCGATCCGGGCGACATCGCCCGCTCGATCTGCCTCGACGCGGGCAAGGCGACCATCGGCGCCTCCAACGCCTGGGTCGGCACCTACAGCCGGCCGGAGAACGGCCGGGGCAACAATCTGTACTTCAAGATCAACGGCTACACCGGCGCCATCGAGCACACGATCACCCTGCCCAAGGAGCACCACGCCTACGGCTGCATGGCCGACGGCCACAAGCACGTCTGGTCGACCGACATTGGCCACTACGACCACGATGATGCCGGCAACCTGACCTACTTCGAAACCGTCAACCCCTACCGGGTGGGCAAGGTGCTGCGCGGCGGGGGCAAGGACAGCCCGTGGAAGGGCGCGAACGGCAAGTACCGCCACTACGGCATCGCCGTCGACGCGCAGCAGGACCTCTGGCTCGGTGGCATCGACTCCGAGTGGGTGCTGCGCTACAAGCCCGACCGCACCAGCTTCGCCACGATGGGCACCGGCACCTGGACCCGGATCGACCTGCCGAGCGGCTTTCGGAGCCGCGGGGTGGCCACCGACAACCGCAACAAGGTCTGGGTCGCGATCCAGAAGGGCGCGATCCTGCGCTTCGATCAGACCATCGCCGATGGCGTCCACGACTTCTCGGGGATCAAGGAGGGCAAGGACTACTGGCCGGTGACCGGCCGCGAGGTGATCGGCGTCGGCGTCGACATCGACCTGCACATCTGGGCCGTGGGCAAGAGCAACTCCACCGCCTCGCGGCTCGACGTCGACGACCAGGGCAACGTGATCACGCCAGCCACCGGGACGACGAAGAACGTCAAGACCGGCTACCACCCATACACCTACAGCGACTTCACGGGGTTTGGCCTGCGCAACTTCGTCCGGCCCCAGGGAACCTGGAGCTACGTCCACCAGCCCTGCCCCGACGACCAGAAGGCGATCTGGAAGGGCGTCAGCTGGAACGCCACCACCCCGGCTGGCACCGCGGTCCAGCTGCGGGTGCGCACCGGCGACTCGGACGCGACCTTCGGCTCCTGGACCCAGCCCTTCGACAAGTCGCCGGCCGCCTTCGGTCCCCAGTCGGCCAGCCCCGTCGACCCCAACCCGGCGAAGCTGCTCCAGCTGCAGTTCGTCCTGAGCAACCAGGACAAGAAGACGACCCCGATCCTCCACGACTACGCGATCATCTACACCTGCGTCGGAGGCATCGGCTAGGCGGTCTGTAGTGTGAATAGCTCGGGGGGAACCTACTGCTGAGGGGCGGTGGGGTTGCTCGGCTGACAGACACCATCCACCGGCTGGCCGACGGTGCGCAGCACGCTGGCGGGATCGGCAGCGACGAGCTCGCCCGACAGCTCGGTGTCGATCATCCGGATCATCAGCTGCTCGAGCTTCTCCACCTCGTAGCACGGGACGTGGGGCTCGGCGTGGCTGTTGCCCACGCCAGAGTCGTCGGAGAGGAACAGGTAGCGGCCGAGGGTCATGAAGGCCGCCCCGCGCATCGCGAGCTCGGCCAGGTCGGCGACGCCGCTGGCCGCCACGGGGTAGACCCGAACCTGCTTGTCGCGCAGGGCAGCGACGGCGTCGAAGGTCGCCGCGACCTTGTCGTCGTGGGGTGGCGCGTCGGCCATCAGGAACGCCACCCGGGCGACGTTACCCGTGCGCCAGGGCAGGCGCTTGGTCGCGTCCTCGAGGGCCGAGTGCATCGCCTCCGGGTAGTCGCCGCCGCCGCCCGCCTGCTGCTGGGCGAGGAAGGCCTGGAATTGCTTCAGGTCGCCAAAGCCGTAGCCACGAGTGACGTAGAGGTCGCCCTCGTCGCGGTAGACGATCAAGCCGAAGCGGATGTCGATGCTGGGGTGCTTGGCCGCCACGGTGTCGGCTATCTGAGCCGTCTCCACCTTGAGGAACTCGATCTCGTCGCTCATGCTGCCAGTGGCATCGACGACGAACAGCAGGTCGAGCTGGCCGGGAAGCGAGCTCTGCACCTCGAGGGTCAGCTCCCACGGCGCCTGGTCGAGGGCGAGCCCGCTGGCGGTGGCGCTCTTGCCGAGGGCGGAGACCTCGACCTGGTAGCTTCCGTCGCCCGCACCGTCCACCGCCGGCAGCAAGAGCACCCGGCCGTCCGCAGCGGTGGTCGTGGTCAGCAGCACCTTGCCCGCCGAGCTGACGGTCACCTTGGCCTGGTTGACCGGAACACCCGCGCCGTTGCGCACGGTGATCAATGCGCGCTGGCTCAGGTCGGGTGCGTCCTGGCTGTGCTGGCCGGTGGTCTTCCAGTAGGCGTCGAAGGCCGCGGGGTTGAGGTGATCGTCGAAGCTCCCGGCGGTCAACGTCCCGGGCTCGATCTGGCCATTGGTGCCAGTGGTCGTTGACGGCGGCGCCGGCTCGGGCGGGGCCAGGCCCCCCTCACCACCACCCTCGCTGGCCGAGGGAGCCGCACCGCTCGCCGCCATGTCCGCGTCGCCGCCAACACCGCCGCGATCGCTCCCCCACGCAGGGTTGGCGCCCGTCTCCCACTCCACGGGATCGCCGCCGCTGACGGGCGGATCTCCCGGGCCGATGTTGTCGTCGTTGCAGCCGGCCGCGAACAGCAGCAGTCCCGCGACCAGCGCGCCCCCGAGCATCCTCCGAGTGTTCTTCATGCGTCTCCCCCTCTTCCGTTCGGGAGAAAGCAAGCCACGTGCCTTCCGGTGATGGAGCGCGCGTCTTCACATTTCAAGGAGTTGGCTAGGTGGCCGGCTGGCGGTGTGCCAGATCCCCGAGGTCGTGAGCAACCATCGGTCGTGGAAAACTGAGACGGAGAGACGGCTCTGGTGCTCTAGGCCTCGATCTCTCCCGAGACGGGGAGCATGCCGCCGCAGTGGCCGAGCCAGCGCGTGAGACAAGCCTCGGAGAGATCCGAGATCCTGGTGAAGATGCAGCCAAAACCACGGTCGGGGCGGACCTGAACCACCCGGGCCTGAACCCGCAAGGGCCGACCGTCGGCGGGTACGATGTCGATGGTGACCTGGCTATCGATCCGGGGCAGCACCTCGGCGTCGACGAACATCCCGCCGAGGGTAATGCGCTGGCTGCTGGCGGCGAAAGGCCCGAGCTCACCCTTGGGCCGGACAGTGCAAACCGCGTCGAAGCTCCGGGTCAGCTCGGCGGACGAGGCACACCGGCGGCGGGATCTCCGGCGGCGCTTCTTCTTGGGGGTCGAGCTCTCCTTGCCCTGCCACAACCATCGCCACCGATTCGAAGCCTTCTGGCTGCTTGGTCCGATCACTTGTCCGCGCTCCTTGCGTCGTCTGGTCACGGTTGCTTGTTATAGCAAGCACTGTTCCATCGCTGACCACGGCGGCATACAGACGCAAACATCTGTGATTTCTGGAAAAAAACCCGAGGTGCCGCTTGTTGCGTCGCCAAGCGGCAAGAGCTGCGCAGCAAAGTGATCTCGATCAACGCAAAGTCGGCCGGGCCGAAGATCGTCGTCAAGCAAGGATGTGGTGCCTAACGCTGCAGACCGTAGGCGGAGATCTTGCTCGAGAGGGTCCTGACCGGAATCTTCAGCAGCCGCGAGGTCTCGGCCTTGTTCCATCCGGTGGCGCGCAGGACGCCAAGGATCAGCTCCGCCTCGTACTGGCCCACCGCGAACTTGAAGTCGGCGTTGCCCCGCTCGACCTCGCGGTTGCCGGCCTGACCGTCCGCCGTCCCGAGGAAGCTGTTGTCGGCGCGGAGATCGTAGGCCTTGATCTTGTAGACCAGCGTCCGCAGAGGCATCGCCAGCAGTCGCGCCGCCTCGCGCTGGTTCCAGCTGCCACGATGCAGCGCGGCGGTGAGCAATCCGGCCTCGAAGTGCTGGATCCGTTCCTTGAACGTCAACTCCGCACCGCCAGCGGCCACACCCTGGGCGGCGAGACCATCATCCGTCGGGCTCACCGCGTAGACCACGTCCTCCCCGTCATCGGCCGCCCCGTCATCGAAGAGCCGCCTGGCATCCCGTCGCCGCAGCTGGTCCAGATCGGCCGGCGGCGCGCCGCCTGGCCCACCGCGCACCTGGCGTTCGATCTCGGCAATGGCTTCGGGCCCCGACCCGAGGTCGATCACCGAGGTCACGTCGGGGTTGTCGAACTCGCCTCGCTCGCCTTGGGGCGGGATCGTCGGCAGCCCCATGGTGGCACGGGGAGCTCGCGACTCGCGCATCCGCCGCACGCGCTCGGAGAGGTCCTCGATGGTGATCCGCGAGCTCTGGGCGATGACCACGCCCCGCTCGATCACGTTCTTCAGCTCGCGGACGTTGCCCGGCCAGTGGTAGGTCTGCAAGCACTCGAGCGCGCCGCCGTCGATGCCGCGCACCTCGGAGCCGTTGGCCTCGTTGGCCTCGGCGATGAACTTCTCGCAGAGCGGTGCGATCTCCTCCACCCGGTCACGCAGCGGCGGGATGCTGAGCACCATGGTGTTGAGCCGGTAGAGCAGGTCCCAGCGAAAGGCGTTCTTGTCGCACATCGCCTCGAGGTTGCGGTGGGTCGCGGCGAGCACCCGCACGTCCACCTCGAGCTCGCGGTTCGAGCCGACCCGCGTGACCCGCTTGGTGTCGAGCACGCGCAGCAGCGCCGCCTGCGCTGGCGGCGGCAGCTCGCCGATCTCGTCGAGCAGCACCGTACCGCCGTCGGCCGCCTCGAAGATCCCCTCGGCGCGCTGGTTGGCGCCGGTGAAGGCGCCGCGCTCGTGGCCGAAGAGCACGCTCTCGATCAGCGTGTCGGGGATCGCCCCGCAGTTGATGCAGCGCAGGACGCGGTTCTTCTGCCGGCCCCGCTCGTGGATCGCCCGGGCGATCACCTCCTTGCCGGTGCCGGTCTCACCGTAGATCAACACCGGGATCCGCGAGGCCGCCAGCCGGTCGACCTGGCGGAAGAGCCCCTTCATCGCCTCGCTGATGATCACCGGCCCCTTGGTCAGGTCCCGCTTGCCCGGCGCCGGCTGCTCACCGCTCCAGAGCTGGACTCCCTCCATCGGCGCCACCCGCACCGGCTCCTCGGGGCTCGCCGTCTGGGCCGCGCGGCGGCAGACGCCGATCAGCTCTTGGGTCGAGCTACCCGCGCCGGGGAAGACCCCGCAGCCGCAGAGCAGTAGCGGCTCGCCCGGACGCCGACCGCCGACCATCGACTCGGCCAGCTTGCGCGTCTCTTCGAGGTCCGTCTCGGGCAGGACGATCTCGATCATCTCCGCGCCGTAGAGCCCCATCCGATCCACCGGCCGTAGCAGGCCCTGGAGCCGCGGGCACCAGCGACTGACATGCGCGGCGCCGCGCTCGGCCGGGTGCACCATGATCAACCCGACCGAGCGACCGAAGGTCCGCGCCCGCACCACCTCCTGCTCGAGCGTGGCGACGAACCGATCGTGGCTCTCCGGGCCCTGCTGCTCGCCCTCCTTCGGCTGCAGCACGTGGACCGAGATCACCACCGTGCCGACGGTGACCTCGTCGCCCAGCTTGAGCACGCTGCGCTCGACCCGATCGCCGTTGAGCCAGGTGCCGTTGGTCGAGTCGAGATCCTCGACCCAGACCTCGTTGCCGATCAGCTCCACCCGCAGGTGCTGGCGCGAGAGCTTGCGATCCCAGATCTGCACGTCCGCCGGCGGCATCCGGCCGATGATCACCGGCTTGCCAGCGACCAGCGGCACCAGCTGAACGCCCTCGCGATGGTAGAGCAACAACGACGCCCGCTGCTCGCCGGTTTCGGCAACGGCCGCCATGGCCCCCAGGTCTGTCTTCCTTGGCTTGAGCACAGCCTGTCTCGGTCAAAAAACGCGAAAATCGTCGGAAAAACCGACGTCTCGGACCCGAAGGATCAGCGTACCACAACCGTCGTCGAACCGGTACAGGCCGGCCTTGCCCCCCGCTAGCAATCCGAGGTGCGGCGGCCGATGGGACCTAGGAATGAACCGCGGGCGAGAAGGGTTGCTCCCAAAACGACCCACGGAGCGACTCGTGCCCAGACCCCGCGCGATCTATCTGCTCGTCGTCGCCGTGATGCTGCTCGTCGGCTGCGACCACGCGACCAAGCACCTCGCCAAGCGCCACCTGGGCGCCGGGCCCTCGATCGAGCTGGTGGCGGGCGTGCTCGACCTGACCTACACCGAGAACCGCGACGTGGCGTTCAACGCCCTGCGCGTGATCCCGGAGGGTGTGCGCCGGCCGCTGATCCTGATCGCCAACCTCGCGGTGTTTGCCCTGCTCGGGGTCTTCGCGGTGCGCACCCAACTGCTCCAGCGCCGCGCCCTGATCGGCGGCGCCGGGCTGGCGCTGGCGCTCGCCGGGGGCCTCGGCAACTTCACCGATCGCGCCATCCGCGGCTACGTCGTCGACTTCATCCACCTTCACCACTGGCCGGTGTTCAACGTCGCCGACGTGTTGATCGTCGCCGGCCTGGCCCTGCTCGCCTGGGCCAGCTACGACCGCGCGACGCCACAGAAGATGCCCTGACGCCGACGCCCGACAGGTTGCACGAGGCCGACGGATTGGCTAGTACCATCGGGGTCATGCCCCTCTCTCGTCAGCGCCCCCGCACTGCCCGGCTGCCGCTGCTGCTGTCGCTGCTGGTGACCGGTGGCTGCTTCAGTGACGACGACGCCGGTCCGGACAGCGGCCACGACGGCTCACCGCCGACAAACGACATCGCAGCTGACACGACCCACGACGCCGGCAACGCCGAGGCGTCGAGCACGCCAGCCGACGGCAACACCAACGGCGATTCCACGATCCCCACGCCGGACGCGACCATCAGCCAGACGCTGACAGTGCACCTGCGCAAGCCCGCCGGCTGGGGCGCGGCCCACGTCCACTACTGGCAAAGCGAGCCCGACCGGCTCCAGACCAGCTGGCCCGGGCTGCCCCTGACCGACGAGGGCGACGGCTGGTATGGTCTGACGCTGACCGGCCAGCAGAGCGCCGGCCTGGTCTTCTCCGACGCGGGCGGCGCCCAGACCGTGGACCTCGCGCGCCTCGGTGAGGGCTGGTTCGTGCCCACCGGCGTCGGCCACGGCGGTCGCCTGGTCGGCCGCTGGTACGACCGCCACCCCGACCGGTTTCCGCGGGTCTCGGCGGCGCCGCCCGGCGGCAACATCTACGCCGAGAAGCTCGCGGTGACCCTGCTCGCCGACGGCGCCCCGGCCACGACCCGACGCTACACCCTCGACGGCTCGGACCCGGCTCAGGGGGGCAAGAGCTTCGCCCCGGGCGAGCTCATCGAGCTCGGCGCCGGCCTCGCCGTCGGCAACAGCGTCACCTTGCGACTGCACGCGGTCACCTCCCACGGCACCGACGAGACGAGCCTGATCTTCACCCGCCGCAAGGCGCGAACGGTGGAGGCCTGGGATCCGTCGGACAAGCCTGCCAAGGTGATCGCCAGCGGCCGCTACGTGATGCTCGAGCAGTTCAACAACGACCAGGGCCTCGCCCCACGCAACGTCAAGCTGATGCTGCCCGCCGACTACCACACCTCGACCCGCCGCTACCGGGTGATCTACTTCCACGACGGTCAGAACCTCTACGACGCGGCCGAGTCGGCCCTTGGCGACGAGTGGATGGTCGACGAGTTTCACGACGAGCTGACGGCCGAGGGCGCCATCGAGCCGGCGATCGTGGTCGGCATCTGGAACGCCGGCGCGGACCGAACCAGGGAGTACGTCGGCAGCCCCACCGACGGAGACGCCAAGCCGGCCTACACCGCCTGGCTGATCCACAGCCTCAAACCCTACGTCGACCATCACTACCGGACCCTGCCCCAGGCCGAGCACACCGCCAACATCGGCTCGTCCTTCGGTGGCGCGATCGCGGTCTATCAGTCGTGGAGCCACCCCGAGATCTTCGGCGCCGCAGGCTGCGTCTCGGGATCCTTCAAGCACAATGCCCTGTCGCTGCTTCAGAGCATCGAGGCCTACCAGGGACCGCAGAAGGCGCTCCGCTACTGGATCGATGCCGGTACCGACGAGGTGGAAAAGGAGCCCACCGGTCGCGGCTGGTTGCTCGCCCAGAACCGGCGCCTCGCCGAGAAGCTCGCCGCCCTCGGCTGGGAGGAAGGCGACGATCTCGGCTACCTCGAGGCCGAGGGCGAGGATCACAGCGAGCGGGCCTGGGCCCGCCGGATCAAGAAGATCCTCCACTTCCTGCTCCGCCGCCGGGCGCCGCGGTTGATCCGCACCGAGACCCGGGTCAGCCGCGAGACGCTCGCGCCGGGCGAGGCGGCCTACGCCTCGGTTGACCTGCTCTACGAGGACGACTTCGCGCTGACCAAGGTCTTCGCGGACGCCACCCCCCCCCTGTCGTTGATCTCGTCCGCCCCCGCGGTGCTCGCCGTCGATCCGGTCGACGGCCAGCTGTCGGCGATGGGGCCGGGCGTGGCGAGCGTCGAGGTGGCGCTGTCGGGCAAGCAGAGCAGCGCCCTGGTCAACGTCCAGTAGCACCCGCCGGGCCGGTGGCGACGATCCGCTCACGAGCTGCGACGAGTGTGGGCTGGCGGGGCGTGGGTGTGCTATCCCCTTGAT
>JAUVBO010000214.1 GCA_030591195.1 Pseudomonadota bacterium | reverse complement strand
GGGCTGTGGCCCGTGCCGCTATCCGGCAGCGCCGTCCGCGCGCTGCCAACATCTCGCTTCTCGCAACACCCACGACGAGGCACCACCATCACGGGCTCGAGTCGCCGCGACCCGCGCGGCGATGGTGAAGATCCAGGGATTGACTGGCGAGCCGGTCCGGTACTCGTGGGCCGCTCGGTGCATCAGGAAGAACGTCCTCTGCACCAGCTCGTCCGCAAGGGACGCGTCCGCGAACCTCCTCCAGAAGAACTGGTGAATCCGCGGAGCGAGCGCCAGGAACCGTCTGCTGAGCGCACGCCGCTCCGCGCCAGCCAGTGGTGTCGCGGAGGCCGTGCGGTGCCCCGATCGGTGGTCGCCGCGCTCAAGCGACTCCACGACTCTCATTACGCGCCTCCCAGACAAATCCACGGCAACCTACCATGTCACCGCTGGGGTGTCACGCTCTAACAGTCACATTGTGATATATGCTTCCGTCCGGGACCCTCCAGAGCTCAGGGGTTAGCCCGGTCGTAGAGCTCCCGGGCGGTCCGATACAAGCTCGGCCGAGGCGTGACGAACCGGTCGATGCCGAGCGCCCGCAGCGCATCCCTTGCGGAAGCGCGCCGATGTAGCTGGAGCAGCGCCGATCTCCATCGTCGCTGGCGGGCCGCCGGGATCCTCGCCGACGCGACGACGGGCGGCATGCCAAAGGCGGGTGAGCGCTCGAGCACGCGCAGGCCGCGGACGCGATCGGGCGCGTGCTTGGCGAAGTATCGAAAGACGAGGCTGTCCACCGCCGCGGCGCTGCGCTGCCCGCCCTGGACCGCCCGTATCGCGCGATCGTGGCTCCCGACGAAGGTGTAGGAGGAAAAGAAGCTGTCCTTGGTCTCGCCGAGCTGCTTGACCCGCGACGCCGGGTAGAGGTACCCGGTCTGGGACAGCGGGTCGGTGAAGGCAAACGCGGCACCCCTCAGGTCGGCAAACCGGGTCGCGGGACTGCCGACTCTGACGATCACCAGCGACTCGTAGGTCGTCTTGCCATCGACCTGTGGCACGGCCAGCACGGTCACGCCCGGCGTGCGCTTCTTCAGGGCCAGATAACCGCCCGTACAAAGAAACGCCAGATCCAGCTTGCCGGCGTCGAACAACTCGTTGACGTGGCCATAGGTGCGGCCGTGAACCAGCGAGGTGGGCTCCTTCAGCGCCTTGCCCAGCTCGCTCACGACCTTTTCGTACTGCGCTGCGGTTTCCTTGGGCGAGATCATCGCGGCGATCGCCACGCGCAGTTGCTGCCTGCTGGGCCGCGCCACCGCCGCACGCGTGGGAACGCGTTCGGCGAAGTTCAGCACCGCCACCTCGTCGCGACAGGAGGCAGACAGTGCCGCCAGGGCGATGACAATAAAGACTGATTCCGGCTGCGCCGCGACCATGCTCGTGCCCCACACCAACACCCAGTGACTAGCACTTAGTGATTATTCATCCTCGTGAGGCTTGGCGCAAGCAACCCCGGCAAGTGGGCCTACCTTCTTCGTTTTCTGCCAGAGGCTCTTGCGTGAGATGCCGAGCCGGCGGGCCGCTTCCTTGCGCCTTCCCTGCGTGGTGTCGAGAGCACGCTCGATGTAGGCCCGCTCGAACTGGCGGGCCGCCTCCGACAGGCGCATCAGCCCCGCGCCCGGCTCGCGAGCCTCCACCGGCTCGAACGCCTGCTGGGGCAGGTGACCGACGTCGATCGTCGCGCCGCGCGACAGCGCCACCGCCTGTTCGAGGGCATGACGCAGCTCCCGCACATTGCCCGGATAGTCGTGCGTCGCCAGCGCGGCCATCGCCGCCGGGGTCAGCCGCGGCATCGCTAGACCCGCGCGCTCGGCGAGCTCGCCGAGAAAGGTCGCGGCGAGCAGCGGAATATCGGCCCTGCGTTCCCTCAGCGGCGGCAACGCGATCTCGATCACGTTGAGGCGGAAGAACAGGTCCCGGCGAAATCGCCCACTGGCGACGTCGTCGGCCAGATCGCGGTTGGTCGCCGAGATCAGCGTTAGGTCCACCTGGGCCGGCCGGTCGCCGCCGACGCGCTCGAAGCTTCCGGCGTCGGCGACCCGAAGCAGCTTGGCCTGGTGCTCGAGCTTCAGCTCCCCGATCTCGTCGAGAAACAGGACCCCGCCGTCCGCGACGGCCACGCGACCCGCCCGGCTGCGCTCGGCGCCGGTGAAGGCTCCTCGCTCGTGTCCGAACATCTCGGACTCGAAGAGCTCGGGCGGGATCGCAGCGCAGTTGATCTGGATGAATGGTCGCACGGACCGCGCTGAGCGCTGGTGTAGCGTTCGCGCGGCCAGCTCCTTGCCGGTGCCGGTCTCCCCGGTGATCAGCACGTTGACGCCAGCTTCGGCGGCCGCGGCGATGCGGTTGCGGACGGCCCGCATCGCGACCGAGCGACCGACGAGCAGCTCGTCGTCGTCCGGCTCCGCGCCCCGCTCTGGACGTCGAGCAGCCGTCAGCGCGTCGGCGAAGTGACCCTGCTGCTCCACCTTTGCCACCAGCTCCGCCAACGCCTTCAGCTTGAACGGCTTGGCGAGGTAATCGACCGCGCCCTCGCGCATGACCGCCACCGCGGTATCGATGTCCGCGTAGGCGGAAACCAACACCGCCGCGCAGTGGGGCTGAACCCGGCGAGCGAAGCGAAAGAGCGCCACGCCGTCCATGCCGGGCAGGCGCACGTCGGCGAGCAGGAGGTCAAAGGAGTGCTCGGCGAGCGCGTCCTTCGCATCGAAGCCATCTCGATGCACCTCGACCAGATGCCCCGCTTCCAGCAGGGCATCTCTCATGGTGGTACTGACCGCCAGATCGTCCTCGACCAACAGAATCTTCACCGACAGACCCCCTTCGTGCGTCTCAGAGGACCGCACGCTCCCGCCACCGACCTCTGTCCCTCGCCAGCCAATATCGTCCCCTGCTCATCCTCCAATCGCGACCATGTCCCGTCGGGGCCACGCCGAGGGCATCGTGCGCTTGCGGGCCACCACCGCGCCAACCGCCCGGCCAACCGCGTCGTCCCCCTGCCCCAGCCTGGCGGCGAGGTCGACACCCCTGACCGACCGCATGCAGGCGTACAGCCGGCCACGCGCGTCGAGGCGGAGCCGATCGCACGCACCACAGAAGGGCACCGACACCGGGGCGATGAAGCCGACGGTGACCTCCCTGCTCCCGAGGCGGAGGCGGTGGCGCATGGCGGTCCCCTGCTGGCCGACGGGACCAAGGTAGGTCATCGCGCCACGGAGTGTCTGCAACCCCTGGTCGACGGAGACGTACTCCTGCGTGAAAATCGCCGCCCCGGCGCCGACGGGCATCAGCTCGATGAAGCGCGCCTCGGCCCCGTGCGCGTCGGCCACGCGCACCAGCTCGACCATGTCGCGGAGGCCGGAGCGGCGAAGCACCGCGTTGAGCTTCAGCGACCGAAACCCTTGAGCTCGCGCGGCAGACAGCCCGGCGAGCACGTCAGTCAAGAGGCCGCCGCCAGTGAGAACGGAGAACCGAGCTGCGTCGGTCGTGTCGAGGCTGACGTTGACGGCGTCTACGCCGGCCCGCCGCAGCCGCCCTGCCTGCGCGGCGAGTCGCGTGCCGTTGGTCGTCAACCCGATGCAGGCCTCGGGGAAACCCACGCGTAGCGCCTCGATCAACCCCGGCAGCTCGCGGCGGACCAACGGCTCGCCGCCGGTCAGCCGTATTTTGCATATCGGCACCGCATTGCCAATCGCCTGGAGAATCCCCAGCAATGTCTCGTCGTCGAGAGGCTGCGTGTCGGACGCCCCTGCTGCAGGCCCCTCGGCCGGGCGACAGTAACGGCACCGCAGGTTGCAGCGGTCCGTCACCGAAACCCTGATGTAGAACCCAGTTGTCCGACTGGTCATCGTTCGGCGCACGAGCTCTCCTCCAACCTCAGTCACGCAAGCCCCGTGCCACCACCGAAGACCCACCGGCGACAGCGAAACCAAGCTCAACCGCACGTCGCCGGTCGGGCGACCGCGACGCGACCGGTGCCGTTGTTACCAGGCTGCCCCACGAGCATCGCACCCAGGGGCCACATCTGCCCCACGACCGTCACATGCGCCCCAGCTGGAGCAGGCCCGGGGGCACGTCAGGCTTTTCTTCTTCCTCGGCGAGGATCTCGTGGCACTGGTCACAGTCCTGGGACACCGTCACGCCTTGGCTCGTCGCGTGCTCATCGTCGTGGCAGCGGTAGCAGCCCTCGGTGGTCGTCCGATGGCCGATGTGCAAGGGGTAGGTGCCCCAGCCGATCTTCATCTGGGGAAAGATGTTCCGCCGGTAGATCCAAGCGATCTCACCCGCAGCCTTGGTGATCGACCTGGCCTTGCTCTTGGCCAGGCGAGGATACCTCCCGCGATAGAATCGCCGGAGCGCGTCCCCGTAGCGCGCGGCTGCCGCCGCCGGCGCGATCGAGGTATCGCGTAGCAGCGCGATCGCCCGCTTGCGGATGAACGGCAGCGTGTCGTCGATCTTGCCGAGGGTCAGCGCGGCGTCCACGGCCCTCTCGGGCAGGGGGTCGAAGGTGTGCGACGGGCGGTTGTGGCAGTCGACGCAGTCCATCACCCGTCTCTCGACCACCTCGCCCGCCGACCGCTTGCCCTTGCTGTCGGCCGGCGGGTGGTACACCCGCGTCTTCTTTCCCTGCTCCTCGACCGTGATCTTCCCGATCTTGGCCCGCTTCGCGTCGAGCGCCTCGTAGGAGATCTTCACCCCGGGGCTGACGTGCCAGTGAATGCCGACGAAGCGGCCCTTGCGCCGGTCCATCCCGCCGACGTTCAGCCGCACGATGTTGGTCTCGCGGGTGTTCTTCTCGTCGCTCTTGTAGATGTGCCGCACCAGGAGGCGCGTGCCGTGGAACTTGGCCGGCCAGTGGCACTTCTCGCAAGTCTCGGGCGCGGGACGCAGGTTGTGGATCGGCGTCTTGATCGGCCGCGAGTACTTGCCGCGGAAGATCGCCCAGACCTGGCCCATTCCGGAGAGCTTCGACTGGACAAACCACGAGGCCCCCTCGCCGATATGGCAGCCGGCGCAGGGGACGCGGGCGTGCGGCGAGCGCTTGTACGCCAAGTACTCGGGCGCCATCGCCGAGTGGCAAAGCTTGCCGCAGAAGTCGACCGAGTTGGTGTAGGTGATCCCCTTGTAGGCGACGACCGAGACGATGGTGACGTTGGCCAGCGTGCCCAAGACGACGAACCACAGCCGACGGCGGGTCCGGCGGTCGGCCATCACCATGCTCACGGCCTCGCTGATCACCGACGGGCTCCGTTCCAACCGCCTGGCTCGCCAGGAACCGAAGGCGATCAGCACCAGCCCGATGACGAACACCGGCGGCATCAACAGGTAGGCGAAGCCCATCGCGTAGGGATTCGTCACCGCGGTGGCGGTGTCGACGACGAAGAAGATCAGCATCACGTTGCCCGAGACGGTCGCCAGTGCCGTGCCGAGCAGCGCGGTCCAATTGCTCCATAGGGTGGGCAGAAGGTCGGCGACTCGCCTGAGCATCGATCAGCCTCGGGACAGCGGAGCCCCCGACCATGACCACCGGCAGCCGATCGTCGAGAGGATCCAGATTACGCAGCGGGCCTGAATCAGGACCTGTGCGGCCGCTGGGCCCGCTAGCTCTTGATCGCCCCTTCGTCGCCCGCGGGCGCCGCCGTGACCTGCCCTGCCGCGGCTACGGCGTTGTCCCGCTCGGCGCCGGCGGTTCGAAACGACTGGACCGCCTCGCCGAGCGAGCGGGCAAGCCTGGGGATCCGGCGGGCGCCGAACAGGACGACCAGGATCGCAAGGATGATCAGCAGCTCGGTCGCTCCCAGTCCGAACATCGAACCCTCCTCAGGCCACGCTGGCCATCGCGACCTCGAGCCGTTGCTTCTCGCCGCGCGTGAGGTGATCGGCGGCGCCGAGGACCCGGAAAAAGACCTCGCCCTCGGCCTTCTCGACCCGGGCGGTCAGCATCGGCAGCCACCGACAGAG